>JBGSKP010000323.1:0-7719 GCA_041741175.1 Thiocapsa sp.
ATGCCGGTTGGTCGTTTCGTACTCGACGTGCGCCGTGGCAATCGTGATGCCGCGCTCGCGCTCTTCGGGTGCGTTGTCGATCTGATCGTAGGCGCGGGCCTCACCACCGAATTTCTTCGCCTGATGCGTCGTGATCGCCGCCGTCAAGGTTGTCTTGCCGTGGTCCACGTGACCGATCGTGCCGACATTTACGTGCGGCTTGCTGCGCTCGAATTTTGCTTTGGACATGAACGGATCCCCACATGGTTCAAATCGACAAGTCGCGCTGGATACTCACGAAGCGACGATCCAAAATCGACGACTAAATCCCAACTGACATCAAACTGGAGCCCATGACCGGAGTCGAACCGGTGACCTCACCCTTACCAAGGGTGTGCTCTACCAACTGAGCTACATGGGCAAACGCAAACCAACCGATACAACTCAATGGAGCGGGTGATGGGAATCGAACCCACACCATCAGCTTGGAAGGCTGAGGTTCTACCGTTGAACTACACCCGCAAAACGTGACTCGCCGGCCTTCGCGCACGAGCACAACGACGACTCTCACAGCGACCCCGAATCTCCGC
This sequence comes from Thiocapsa sp., assembly GCA_041741175.1. GTDB lineage: Bacteria > Pseudomonadota > Gammaproteobacteria > Chromatiales > Chromatiaceae > Thiocapsa. The sequence continues at coordinate 570 of JBGSKP010000323.1, forward strand.
CCTACAGGATTCACGGGGCGAGTGATCGTGATCCGGATCAACTGTAAGGGCAACTTGACCTGATCAATCCTGCGCCACCGTTCAGATGACCCGGAACACAGGCAATCCAAAAAGGCTCTCTAAAAACATGGTGGAGGGGGGAGGATTCGAACCTCCGAAGGCTGAGCCGTCAGATTTACAGTCTGATCCCTTTGACCGCTCGGGAACCCCTCCGTAAAGAGCGACGCAGTATATGTTTTAGGTTGGCAAGCGTCAACAACAAGAATCACTGTCTCCACACCGATCAGGTCAAAGCCAAGTCAGCGCGCACCGATGTTCTCTGAAACGCATGGGCCGACGGGGATACAATTCCGCAACCCGGATCACTCGCCCGCCACGAACGACAGGGCCACGGGGTCTTCCGGTCAGCCTCTTTCAACGACAGCCGAATGCACAGTCACCTGGGGAAATAGCCTGATGGATGTCACGATTTTTGGTAGTGGGTATGTCGGATTGGTCACCGGCGTCTGCCTGGCCGAGGTCGGCAATCGTGTGCTCTGCATCGATGTGGATCCGGACAAGATCGCGCTGCTCAACAGCGGCGGCGTACCGATCTACGAGCCGGGACTTGACGAGATGATCAAGCAGAACCGGGACGCGGGCCGGCTGAGCTTCTCCACCGACGCCGATGAAGGGGTGCGCCACGGGCTCTTCCAATTCATCGCCGTCGGCACGCCGCCGGACGAAGACGGCTCGGCCGACCTCCAGTACGTCCTGGCGGTCGCGCGCAGCATCGGCGAACACATGGACGGCTACCGTATCATCGTCAATAAGTCGACGGTGCCCGTGGGTACTGCCGACAAGGTCGCCGCCGCGGTGCAGCAGGCCCAGGCCGCGCGGGGCGTCGAGGTGGAATTCGACGTGGTGTCCAACCCGGAATTCCTCAAAGAAGGCGCCGCGATCGAGGACTTCATGCGCCCGGACCGGATCATCGTCGGCACGGACAACCCGCGCACCGGGGAGTTACTGCGCGCGCTCTACGCACCGTTCAACCGCAGCCATGAGCGCGTGATGCTGATGGACGTGCGCTCGGCAGAGCTGACCAAATACGCTGCCAATGCCATGCTGGCGACCAAGATCAGCTTCATGAACGAGCTGTCGAACATCGCCGAGGCGGTCGGCGCAGACATCGAGAAGGTCCGCATCGGCATCGGCTCCGACCCACGCATCGGCTATCAGTTCATCTACCCTGGTTGCGGCTACGGCGGTTCCTGCTTCCCCAAAGACGTGCGCGCCCTGGAGCAGACCGCGCGCAGCCTGGGTTACAACCCGCAACTTCTGCAGGCCGTCGAAGCGGTCAACTTTCGCCAGAAGGATCTGCTGTTCAAAAAGATGAACGACTATTTCAACGGCGATCTGGAAGGCCGTACGATTGCCGTCTGGGGCCTGTCGTTCAAGCCTAATACCGATGACATGCGCGAGGCGTCAAGCCGCGTCCTGATGGAGTCGCTCTGGGCCGCCGGGGCAAGGGTACAGGCATTCGACCCGGTCGCCATACCCGAAACCAGACGGATCTACGGCGAACGACCCGACCTGCTCCTGACCGACGATGCCCAGTCTGCGCTCGACGGCGCGGACGCACTCGCGGTGTTGACCGAGTGGTCGCAATTCCGCAGCCCGGACTTCCAATTGATCAAGGAGAAGCTCAAAGCAGCCGTCATCTTCGACGGCCGCAACATCCTGGATCCCCGTCAAGTGACCGGCGCCGGGCTGACCTACATCTCGATCGGACGGGTCCCCGCCACACCCGTCTGAAGCCGTGCGCGGCCGCGTCATCCGATTGACATCTATCAATCGGACATGGATCATCCGGGTGTTTTCAACACATAACGTCGCACGATCTCGTTCAACGATGGCGCCGGGTTAGAGCGCCGCGCACCCCAGAGGATATTATGTCGTCCAGATTCGCCGCCTTAACGCTCGGGCTTGCCTCCGCTGTCGCCATGCAAGCCGCTCTGGCTACGAATGGTTATATGTCCCACGCCTATTCACCGGTGTCCAAGGGCATGGCCGGCGCCGGGGAGGCGGCCCTTCCGCAGGACACCCTGAGCATCGTCGGCAATCCGGCAGGCCTGACCAAGGTCGGCAAGCGGTTCGATATCGGCGCGGCCTGGTTCAGCCCCTCGCGCAAATACAGCGGCGTCACCCCGAATGCCCAGACCGGAGCCTATGCCCCGATCGGAGGCGGCTTAACAGGTACCGGCGAGGTGGACAGCCGCAACAACGACTTCCTGATCCCGAATCTGGGCTTCACCATGCCCGTGGACGACAAAAGCGCTTTCGGCGTTGCGGTGTTCGGCAACGGCGGCATGAATACCGACTATCGTGCCAACCAAACCCTTTTCGGGCTGGGCACCTATGGCGGCAACAATCCGATGGCCAATCCACCCAGTTACAACGACCCGAGGGATCCGCGTTTCGGCACCCAGGTGCCGGGCACCAGGATGCTCGGCGGGGGGAATGCCGGCGTGAATCTCGAACAGCTGGGCATCTCGCTCGGCTACGCGCGCGATGTAATGGATAACCTCTCGATCGGCGGCTCGCTGCTCATCGGCTATCAAAGCATCGAGGTGCGTGGTGTCGGCGGCTTCCAGGGGTTCACCGAAAGCTTCACTCAGAGCATGATCGCCAACCAGACAATGAGCGCGGCCTCGCCGTCCGGCCTGACCGATAACGGAACCGACTCGAGCTGGGGTTACGGGTTCCAGCTCGGTGCGCTGTGGGCCATCAACCCGCAGTTCGACCTGGGACTGTCCTATCGCACGAAGATGTATATGGAGGAGTTCGACAAGTACGACGATCTCTTTGCCGAAGGCGGTGACTTCGACATGCCTGCGGTCGGCACGATCGGTTTGGCGTTCAAGCCGAATGACCAGTTGACCTTCGCCCTGGATGTTCAGCAGATCTGGTACAGCGAGATTGCTGCGATCGGAAACGACAATCAACTGGCGCAGTTGTGCAATCTCGGCGCCGCGTTCGGACCGACGGCCGACGGCTCGGTTTATAACCCCAGCTATTGCTTAGGTGGCGATAACGGGGCAGGCTTTGGCTGGCGCGACATGACGATCTGGAAGCTGGGCGTCCAATACGCCATCAACGAGGTCCTGACGGTGCGCGCCGGCTACAGCCATGGCAACCAGCCGATCAGAGGACAAGAGGTCGCCTTCAACGCACTGGCCCCCGCCATCATCGAGGACCACTGGACGCTGGGCGCGACCTACCGCCTGCGCGACGACTACGAGCTGACCTTCTGGGGGATGTATGCACCCGAAGAGACCGTTCGCGGACCGGGCGCCTTCACCGGCGGCCAGGCACCCGAAATCGCCATGAGTCAGTTCGAAATCGGCGTGAACTTCGGCTGGCTCTTCAACTGAGCCTAACCGACGTCTAGCGCACGACCAGAGGCCGCCCGCCCAACAGTCGCCCGCAAAGGGCGGCCTCACTTCTTTCGACCACGACGACCCTAACGGCTGCGATGCAGACGATTCATCGCGATCTGAAATCGACCGGCGATCAAATCCTCTAAACTCCGCGCAGCCTCATCGAGCGACGCATGAATCTGCTCGGCATCCATCTTCGAGGGACGCCCGAGAACATAACCCGTGACCAGACTTCGGTCGCCCGGGTGATCGATACCGATACGCAAGCGCCAAAATTCACGACTGCCGAGTGCAGCAATGGTGTCGCGAAGCCCGTTGTGCCCCGCGTGGCCACCGCCCTGCTTGAGCCGGACCTGTCCGACCGGGTGATCGAGCTCATCGTGAGCGACCAGAATCTGCTCCGGAGCAATGGCGTAAAAGCGGGCAAGCGCGGCGATCGATTGGCCGCTGCGGTTCATGTAGGTGGAAGGCTTGAGCAGTCGCAGATCGACGCCCGCAACACTGATTCGACAGACCTGGCCATGAAACTTGGCCTCGGCACGAAAGGATTCGCGATACTCGGCGGCAAGGCGATCGACGAGCCAGAACCCAACGTTGTGACGCGTCGCCTCGTACTGTTCTCCTGGGTTGCCGAGACCCACCAACAGGCGAATTCCAGATTCGCTCATGATGCACGTCCGTTCAGAGCAACCGCGCCCCGCAACCAGCAAGGGTATGAATGCAAATAGCGCATAGGTCGCCGAGGGTCCGAGAACGAACCCTCGATCGCCCCTGTCATGCCGAACGCCATCGGATCAGCGTTGAACATGCGCACTGCCGACGCCCTCGCCGGAGACTGAGCGCGTCGGTAGTACCTAGACTTCTTCCGCCTCGGCCTCGTCTTCGCCGCCACCACGCGGTCCGTAGACCATGACGACCGGCTCGTCTGGATCCGGGGCATGGGCGAGTGTCACACCCTGCGGCATCGGGATCTCGGACAGATGGATGATGTCGCCGATATCCATATCGCCGACATCGACGGTGATGAACTCGGGGAGATCCGCAGGCAGACAGATGATCTCCACCTCGGTCAGGGTATGGGAGACCTGCCCCCCCGCCTTGACGCCCTTTGAGCGCTCTTCGTTGATGAAATGCAAGGGCACCGCCATGCGCAGCTTCTCGTCCTGCATGACCCGCAGAAAATCGACATGCTGGATGAATGGCTTGGCGGGATGGCGCTGCAGATCCTTCAGGACGACCTTCACCGAACGCTCACCGATCTTCAGATCGAGCACATGGGAGTAGAAGGACTCGTGCTCCAGATGTTTCAGTAGCTCATTGTGGCCGACCGAAACCATCTCAGGCTCTTGGTGACCACCGTAAACGATGGCCGGAACCTGTCCAGTGCGACGCAGGCGGCGGCTCGCACCCGTACCTGCCTGTGCGCGGGTTTGCGCATTGACCTCGAAATTCACGCTCATGGGCGTTCTCCGGTAAGTGATGACAATAAGAATGCATCGGAGTCCCGCGACCAGGACGCCAACACGGTAAAGGGCGGGACGAGTCGGCGAACGTGGCGTTCGCCGACCCTAGTCGACGAACAGGGAGCTGACCGACTCCTCGTTGGAGACACGCCGCATGGTTTCGGCGAGCAGCTCGCCGATACTCAACTGGCGAATCTTTGAACATGCCTGTGCGGGCGGGCGAAGCGGGATCGTGTTGGTCACCACCAGCTCGTCGAGCTGCGAGCCCTCGATATTCTCGACGGCCGGGCCCGAGAGCACCGCATGAGTACAGTAGGCCAAAACACGTTTTGCTCCGGCCTCTTTCAGAGCCGCCGCGCCGCGACACAGGGTACCCGCAGTGTCGACTAGGTCATCGACGATTACGCATGTGCGGTCTCGCACGTCGCCGATGATGTTCATGACTTTGGCTTCATTCGCACGCGGACGGCGCTTATCGATGATCGCAAGATCCGCATCGTCAAGCCGTTTAGCCAGTGCGCGCGCGCGCACCACCCCGCCGACATCGGGAGAGACGACCATAATGTCGTCGTATCGCTTGCGCCAGACGTCGCCAAGCAGGATCGGCGAGGCGTAGACGTTATCGACCGGGATATCGAAAAAACCCTGGATCTGATCAGCATGCAAATCGACCGTCAAAACCCGGTCGGCACCGGACTGCCCGATCATCTTTGCAACCAGGCGCGCGGTGATCGGCACCCGGGCCGATCTGGGCCGCCGATCCTGTCGCGCGTAGCCGAAATAGGGGATGACCGCGGTAATGCGCTTGGCCGACGCCCACCGCAGGGCGTCGATCATCACCAGGAGCTCCATCAGGTTGTCGTTGGTCGGCGCACCGGTCGGCTGGACCACGAAGACATCACGACCGCGGACGTTCTCCTGAATCTCGGCCATCACCTCCCCATCGCTGAACTGGCCGACCACAGCTTTGCCGAGCGGGACGCTCAGATAGCCGGCAATCTCGACCGAGAGCTCCGGATTGGCATTCCCGGAGAAGACCATCAAATGGCTGGCAGGCACTGGCGATTTCCTGGCGTCTTGGGAAGCGGCGTTACGGCGATATGGCTGGGGCGCCAGGATTCGAACCTGGGGGTGCCGGGATCAAAACCCGGTGCCTTACCGCTTGGCTACGCCCCAATATGAACGGGCTTGGCATGACGTGAGCGACCGCCACACCCTACTTCACTGATCATGACACGACTCATCACACGCGTTGCTTTCATCACGCGACCCATGACACGCGACTCGTCGCATGACCGGCCGATCGGATGTCGGGATCAGCCCAACCTCGCCAACCGCTCGATCAGAGGCGAACGATTAAGCCCGCGCGCGACAAAAGCGCGCATCTCGGCCGGACACTGCTCCAATGCACGCATGGCATCCGACCGATCGTCAAAGGCCGCAAAGACGCAGGCACCGGACCCGGTCAATCGCCCGACTCCCCGGCTCGAGAGCCAATCCAGTGCGTTGGCGACCGGCGCATAGTCCCGACGTACGACACCGAGACAGTCGTTTCGGATATCCCCGGCAAGGAAGTCAGCTAGTGTGGCGGGCGCCGAATCGCGTGTCAACTCAGGATGACAAAACACGTCCCTAGTGGCGACCGAGCAAGGCGGCGACAGCACCAGATACCAGGGTTCGGGCAATACGACCGGCGTGAGGCGCTCGCCGATACCTTCGCCCCAAGCCGCACGAGCGCGAATGAAGACAGGGACATCCGCCCCCAGCGGCAGAGCGATCGCGGCGAGGGCGTCCTCGTCAAGGCCGGTTCCCCAAAGCCGATTCAGTGCGACCAGTGTGGTCGCAGCATCGGAACTACCGCCACCGAGCCCCCCGCCCATCGGCAACAGTTTTTCACAACGGATATCCGCGCCGAGGCGGCAGCCGGTGGCCTGCTGCAAGGCCAGCGCGGCGCGCACCGTCAGATCCGCCTCCGGCGCGACCCCGGGAACATCGATAAGACGATTGATTCGACCGTCCTCGCGCCCGTCGAGCCACAACCGATCGCAGCGATCGATGAACTGAAAGACAGTCTGCAGCTCGTGATATCCGTCGGCCCGACGGCCCAGGATACGCAGCATCAAATTGAGTTTGGCGGGGGCCGGCCATGCCTCGGCGCCGGATGGATCGCGGTGCAGTGGCGCCGTCATTTCGGCGGCTCGACGCTGACAGGCTCGGGAGCCGTCCCGCCGCTCACTGCCCCGGCGTTCCCCGCCCCCCCCCCCCCCC
>JBGSKP010000324.1:0-2449 GCA_041741175.1 Thiocapsa sp.
CGCAGCGTCGCCGTGGTCGAGGCCGGCAGGCTCGGCGGCACCTGCGTGAATGCCGGTTGTGTGCCCAAGAAGGTCATGTGGTATGGGGCAAACCTGGCCGCGGCGGTCGCCGATGCACCTGGTTACGGCGTGCGGGTCGAATCGAAGGGGATTGACTGGCCCACGCTGGTCGCCGGAAGAAACCGCTACGTCGCCGACATCAACGCCTACTGGGATGGCTATGTCGGTGAACAGGGCATGACCCGAATTCAAGGCCAGGCGCGCTTTGTCGATGCCAAGACCATCGAGGTTGCGGGCCAGCAGTACACAGCCGATCACATCGTGATCGCCACCGGTGGACGACCGATCGTGCCGCGCATGCCGGGCGCCGAGCTGGGGATTACCTCCGACGGGTTCTTTGCGCTTGAGACGCAGCCGAAACGTGTCGCCATCATCGGCGGTGGCTATATCGGTGTCGAGCTCGCCGGGGTTCTGCGGGCGCTCGGAACGGACGTGACGGTCGTCGCGCTGGAGGATCGCGTTCTCGCGCTGTTCGACCCCATGATCAGCGAGGTCTTGGCCGAAAACATGGGCGCAGATGGCATCGCGATGCGCCTCCGGTTCGAGGTTGCTGCGCTGGAGAAGGGCGACGATGGACTTACGCTGGTCACCCGGGACGGCGAGCGTCTGGGTGGTTTCGATACCCTACTGTGGGCGGTCGGACGGACGCCCAACACCCGCGACCTGAATCTTGAGGCCGCCGGTGTCACGGTGCAGACCAACGGCATCATCCCGGCCGACGCCTGGCAGAACACCAACGTCCCCGGCATCTATGCACTTGGGGACGTCACCGGGCGCGAGCCGCTGACCCCGGTGGCCATCGCCGCCGGTCGGCGGTTGGGCGAGCGCCTGTTCGGCGGCAAACCGAACCTGAAGCTCGACTACGACAACGTGCCGACCGTGGTGTTTGCGCACCCACCCCTCGGCAAAGTCGGCTTGACCGAGCCCGAGGCCCGCGAGCGTTTCGGCAATACCTTAACGGTCTATGAAACCCGCTTCACGCCAATGCGCTATGCCCTCAACGCGCACGGCCCCAAGACCGCGATGAAACTGATCTGCACCGGGCCGGAAGAGCGCGTGGTCGGGATCCACATGATCGGCGATGGCGTCGACGAGATGCTCCAGGGTTTTGCCGTCGCCATGAAGATGGGTGCCACAAAGGCAGATCTGGACGCGACCGTGGCGATCCATCCGAGCAGCGCCGAGGAACTGGTGACCCTCAAGGTGCCGGTGCGTCGTCCGGGCGAAGGCGCATCGTCTTAGAGGATGGAACGGACGGTGCCGGCTGCGCTGAAGCCGGGCACCGTCCGAGCTTGATCGGGCCGCACAACGACCGCTGCGATCGCGCGATGGTCGCCGCGGTCGCCTCCGGCGGATACACTAGGCGCCTTCCGCCGCTTCGGGCACGACACATCCGCACCGCTCTCCTTGTCCCGGTATCCCGCTATTTCTTTGGACCGCCGCTTGTCCGTCGCGCCGATGCTCGACTGGACGGATCGTCACTGCCGTTTTTTTCTGCGACTGATCAGCCGGCACACCCTGCTCTACACGGAAATGGTGACGACCGGCGCCTTAATTCATGGCAGTCACCGCGGCGAGCGCGAGCGCTTTCTTGGCTTCGATCCAGCCGAGCACCCGATCGCGCTCCAGCTCGGCGGATCCGATCCCGATGAGATGGCACATTGCGCGCAATTGGGCGCGCAGCGCGGCTATGACGAGATCAATATCAATGTCGGTTGCCCTTCGGATCGGGTGCAGAACGGCCGTTTCGGCGCCTGTCTGATGGCCGAGCCGCAGCTTGTCGCCGACTGCGTCGCGGCGATGAAAGCGACGGTCGCGGTGCCGGTCACGGTCAAGACCCGCATCGGGATCGACGATCGCGACAGCTATGGGGAGTTCATCGATTTTGTCGGTGCTGTCACCGAAGCCGGCTGCGATGCGCTCATCGTCCACGCTCGCAAGGCGTGGCTCGCCGGCTTGAGCCCGAAGGAAAATCGCGACATCCCACCGCTGCGCTACGACATCGTCGAGCGCCTCAAAACCGATTTCCCCGATCAGTGCATCGTGATCAACGGCGGTATCAAGACCCTGGCGGAGGCCGCCGGCTTGCTGAGAACGCTCGACGGGGTCATGATCGGGCGCGAGGCGTATCACAACCCATGGATCCGGGCCGAGGCGGATCGGCTGATCTTCGGCGACGCCCGGCCCACGCCGACACGCCACCAGGTGCTCGACGCCTTCCTGCCCTATGTGCGTCGCGAGCTGGCGGCAGGCCAACACTTGAGCGCCATGAGCCGGCACATCCTGGGGCTCTTTCAGGGCCAACCTGGGGCGCGCGCCTGGCGACGCCATTTGAGCGAGCAGGCTCACCGTCCCGGCGCCGGGATCGAGGTGCTGACGGCGGCACTGC
>JBGSKP010000325.1:0-7816 GCA_041741175.1 Thiocapsa sp.
CTGTTGCGCCGCCGTCAACTCGGCCCGCAGCGCGGCCAGCTCGGTCTTTGCGCTGTCGAGCGCCGCATTGAGCTCGACGACCAACGCCTCCTTCTCTTCGGCAACCTTCGCCTGGCCGGCCTGCTCGCGTGCAAGCTGCTCGGCCAGCGCGGCGATCTTACCCTCGCCCTCCTCGATTTGACGTGCCAGGTCTGCCTTGGTCTGCGCCAGTGCGGTGGCGGCCTCCGCCTTCACCGCTTCCAGCTCGCCCTCGGTCTGCGCGAGCCGTTCCTGAATCGCGCTCACGCCCTCCGTCGACTCGGCCTGCTGGCTGGACTGCGCGAGTCCCGCGCGGGCGTCGCTCAACTCAGTTTCCAGCGCGGCAACCTGTTTGGCATGCTCTTCGCGGGCGGTCGTAAGCTCGGCCTGCAAGGCGTCGAGTGAGGTCTGGGTCGATGCCGAGGTTTCGGCCAGTTGCGAGCAAAATGCGGCCGTATCCTCATCCAGGGCGACGGCTTCGGGCAGCAGACCGGCTTTCTGCGCAGCGCGCATCAACTCGCTGTCTTTCGGAGTGGCCTTCGCCAGTTTCACCCGTTCATTCAGATGCCGCTCCAGCTCCTCGATCTGCGCGCGATGCTCCATGGTCGAATCAGCGATCACCTGCCGCAGCCCGGTCAACTCTGTCTGCAGATCCTCGACCTTTGCCAAGGACGTCTGATACTGACCATGCAAGGCTTCGAAAGCAGTGATGCCTCGGTCGCGTTCTTCCATCACCGCGGCAGTCTTCGCCTGCTCGGCGGCGAGCGCGCCGGCATCGGTCTGACGCAGTGCCGACATGGCCTCTTCGATCTGCGCTTTGTCTTGCGCGGCAACGGCAAGCTGATCCTGCAGTTGCTGCGTCTGCTGCGCATGCTGGGCCGTCAGCTCCGCGATGCGCGCCTTGAGCTGTGCGACCTCGTCTTGAATCGGGATCATTTTCCGTTCCCTGTCCTTGATCTGAGCCGCCGCATCCTCGATGCCACGTTCCATTTCGGCGATCTGCGCCTTGAGCTGACCCGAGTACCAATCGTAGAGCACATAGACACCGATCAGTGCCACGACGAGGGCGAATGCGATCAATCGCGCCAGCGGGGGACTGGAAGTTGAACTGGACATGGTCATCTCCTGGGGCGGTCGTTGTCATCTTGAGTACGCAAAGACCAGTGATTATGGTGAAAACGTCGGCCGGGCTCCAGCGGCAGGGCGCGCAATGGCACAATGAGGCGACAAGGGGTCGGCAGCGCGCGTGGCGGTGCGACGAGGCGACTCGCCCCGGCAGTGGATACCGTGTGGTGATGACCATGCCGGCGAAGCGACGTGACCCCGCTCACCGGCAATGCAGTGATTCTGGCTTGATGCGCCGCCGTATCAGCCTGAACGGGGCGCCCGCCCGGCAGCCGGCCTTTACACCGTGGGGGCGGGCCCCTGACGTATCAGGTGGCGGAAGCCGCCTCACGGGCAGCGGCAAGCGCCTGTTGGGCGATCTCAAGCTCTTCGTTGGTGGGGATCACCAGGACCTGAACAGGACTCTGCGGTGTGCTGATGGCGCGGTCGCCCCGGTTCTCCAGGGTGTAGTTGGCGGTGTCGTCCATCTTGATGCCGAGATTCTCCAGGCCCTCGCAGGCACGACAACGGATCTCGGCGGCGTTCTCGCCGATCCCGCCGGTGAAGACGACGGCATCGACCCGACCGAGTTCGGCGTAATAGGCGCCGATGTATTTTTTGATGCGATGGGCCGTGATGCCGATGGCCAACTCCGCGCGGTCGTTGCCCTCCTCGGCCAAGCGGTCGATCTCGCGCATGTCGTTCACGCCGCAGATCCCCAGCAGGCCGCTCTGGCGATTCAGGAGATCCTCGATCGCGTCCGTATCCAGACCCAGGTTATTGGCGAGATAGAAGAGCACGGCCGGATCGATGTCGCCGCAGCGCGTGCCCATGACCAGACCTTCCAGCGGGGTCAGACCCATGGAGGTGTCCACGCTCTTGCCGTCGCGGATTGCGGCTGCACTCGATCCGTTGCCCAGATGCAGCGTGATCAGGTTGCAGCTCTCCAGGGGTTTGCCGAGGAAGGCTGCGGCGCGCTTGGCGACGTAATAATGCGAGGTGCCGTGGAAGCCGTAGCGGCGGATCCTGTGCTCCTGATACAGCCACTCCGGGATCGCGTAGCGATACGCGGTCCGTGGCATCGTCTGATGGTAGGCGGTATCGAATACCGCAACCGAGGGAACCGTCGGGAAGAGCCGGCGGGCCACCTCTATACCGGCGAGATGGGCCGGATTGTGCAGCGGCGCCAGGGGGATCACGTTGCGGATGGCATCGGCGACCGCGTCGTCGACGATGGTCGGGCGCTTGAAGTGCTCCCCGCCGTGGACGACGCGGTGACCGATCGCGGCCAGCTCCGAGACATCGCCCAAAACGCGGGTCTCGTGCAGCGCCCGGATAATGCGATCGATGCCGTCTTGATGCGTCGGGATCGGCACCCGGGCGCGCCCGGACTGCCGGATCCCGGATGCATCCAACCAATCTTCCCTGATCTCGCCCTCCGGCTCGCCAATGCGCGACACCGAACCCGAGGCGATGGCGACCCAATCCTCGCTGCGGAAAAGCTGATATTTGATCGACGAGCTGCCTGAATTGAGGACGAGTACCTTCACCTGAGTCTCCTGATCAGTTCCGCGTCACGCCGATGGAATCGGCTTGGCCTGTGCTGAAGCCAGTACGTGATCGTTCTGTGCCTGAATCGCGGTGATCGTCACCGTGTTGACGATGTCGGTCACAGTGCAACCCCGGCTCAGATCGTTGACGGGCTTGTTCAAGCCCTGCAGCACCGGGCCGATGGCCACGGCGTTGGCGCTGCGCTGCACGGCTTTGTACGTATTGTTGCCCGTATTGAGATCCGGAAAAATAAAGACGGTTGCATGTCCGGCCACCTCGCTGTCGGGCATCTTCGAGCGCGCCACCCCGATATCGATCGCCGCGTCGTACTGGATCGGGCCCTCCAGCTTGAGGTCGGGACGACGCTCGCGCGCGATCCGAACCGCCTCGCGCACGCGCTCCACGTCAGCACCCTTGCCCGAGCTGCCGCTGGAATAGGACAGCATGGCCACACGCGGCTCGATCCCGAACGCGGCGGCGGTTCCGGCCGAGGTGATGGCGATATCGGCGAGGTCTTCCGAGGTCGGGTTCGGGTTGACCGCGCAGTCTCCGTAGACCAAGACGTGGTCGGCGAGACACATGAAGAAGACGCTGGAGACAAGCTTCACACCGGGCTTGGTCTTGATGATCTCGAAGGCCGGTCGAATGGTGTGCTGGGTGGTATGCAGGGCACCCGAGACCATCCCGTCGGCATCGCCCGTGTGGACCATCATGGTGCCGAAATAGCTCACGTCCTCCAAGGCATCGCGCGCCATCTGCTCGGAGATGCACTTGTGCTTGCGCAACTCGAAGTAGGCTTGCGCGTAGCGCTCGCGATCCGGGGCGGTCGTCGGATCGATGATGGGGATTCCGTCCAGCTTGAGCCCCAGTTCGCCGATTCGGCGGCGGATCTTCTCGGGGTCGCCGAGCAAGGTGAGGTCGACGACCTGGCGCAACGTGAGGATCTCCGCGGCCCGCAGGATCCGCTCGTCGGTGCCCTCCGGCAGCACGATGCGCTGACGACGCGTTTTGGCCCGACGGATCAGCTCGTACTCGAACATCAACGGGGTGGTGCGGTCCGAGTGGCGTACCGCGATCCGACCGCGGAGCTCTTCGACGTCGACGTGCCCTTCGAACAAGCCGAGTCCTGCCGCGATCTTGCGCTCGTCGCCGGGGAGGATGGTCGCCTCGATGCGGTTGACGTTCATGGCCGTCGTAAAGGTGTCGGTCGGCACCCGCAGGATCGAGACCTTGGTGCGGCGCAGCCCCTCGAGCAGACGCTGAACGTTCTCGGCCGGCTGAAGGCCCCCGGTCAGGAGCAGCCCGGCCACACGCGGGAAGGACGAGGAGACGTCGGCCGCGAGACTTGCGAGGATGATGTCGGAGCGGTCGCCGGCGGTGATGATGAGACAGCCGTCCTCGATATAGCTGAGGAAATCAGGGACCTCCATCGCCGCGATCTTGTAGTTGGAGACGACCTGGTTCATGGCGTCGCCGTCGCCGCAGAGACACTCGCAGTCCAGAGCCTGGCGGATCTCGCCCACGGTCGGCATGCCGAGTGCCGCCTGTCGCGGCAGCACATAGACGTTCTCGCGCTCGGGCAGCAGCTTGCGGGCACGGGCCTTGACGGTCTCGACGTGCTCCGGATCGACCCCGTTGATGACGCTCGCGAGGAAGTCTCCGCCACGATTGCGCATCGACTCGTGGGCCATGTAGAGCGCCTCGAGTGCCTCCTCCGGGCTGCGTCCGAAGCCCTTGACCACGACCACGACATTGCAGCCGAGGTTGTTGGCCACGTCGGCATTGAAGTCGAACTCCAGGGACGGAACCAAGCCGTCGAAATCGGTTCCGGCGCAGACGACGAGATCGCAGCAATCCTCGAGCATCTTGAATTTGCCCAAGATCATCTTGAGCAGCTCGTCGTACTGACCGGCCGCGACCAGGTGACTCGCGGTCTCCGCCGTGCAGCCGTAGAGCATCTCGGGCGAGAAGGGTAGATCGTAGCGGCTGCGGATCAGCGTGGTCAGATTGTCCTGCTCAACGCCCTTGGAGGCGATCGGGCGGAAGAAACCCACCTTGCGATTGACGGCATAGAGCATCTCCATGAAGCCTAAAACAACCACGGACTTACCGCTGCCGGCACCGGCACCGGCGATATAGACGCTTTGCATGGAACTTCCTCTTGCGGACAACAACGACTGATCAGGGTCGGCGCTCGCGGCCGATTGATATAGGGGATTCGGTGCGTGGCGCGCCGAATGCTGCACTGCGCAAAAATAACAGATAATGCCTGAACGCGCCGAGTCCAATTCAGTTGCGCATTGAGCGCAAACCGACTTCGCAGGCGGAAACGGTAATCGTGCGAAGGCCGGGGCGTCGGTGGACGGCGCGACTTAAGCGATTAACCTGACAGGGTTCGCCCCATGCCTGCAGGCCAACCTGAGCGTTCTGCACGACCCTATCGACACAACATAAGCAGACAGCATGCCGGATGAGGATGACGATGCTGTTGCGGCGTGGGCACTGTGGGTTACCGGGCCTGCGACATGCGCCACGCGCCGAAGGTCTGGGTCAGATAGACCTTGCTGCTGATGTAGTTCAGGACATTGCTGAGTCGGTAAAAGTACGCCACCGAATCCACCCGTAGCAGCTCCTTGCCGCGCTCATCGAAAAAGAGGATCGAGGGCGCGTAGAAAAGGCCCAGCTCGGCACCCCAGTCACGCGCGGTGGTGCGCTCGCCGGAGGGCGTGATCACCGGGACATCCGACCACATATCCAGCTGCACACTGTCGAAGTCGCCGAAATAGCGCGTAATCGCCGGATCCTTCAGGGCTTGACCGTGCAGGACGTCGCACGCATGACAATCGCCCTGCTCGAAGAAGACCGCGAGCGGGCGCTCGCTCGGAATCCTCCGGTCCAGATTGTAGGGCGGTTGCGCAAAGAATGGTTGTTCGTTCAGGTCGCCGGGCTCGAACACCATGCGATCCTCGCCACGCGCCAGATAGTCCCGAAAGCTCTCGCGCCGATAATGTCCGTCGGCGACATACTCGAGCGCGGCACGGAACTGATAGGGCGGGTAGTAGCCGCGAAGTCTCAGCGCGACCTTGCCTTCACCGTCGTAAAAGAGCAGCGAGGGGGTAAAGTTGGTGTCCTCGCGCACCGAGAAGTCGCGCTCGGTCATCACCTCGCCGTCGACTGTAGTCACCTCCGCGGGTCCCCAGACGTCGATCGGCACCAGGTCGAAGTGGCGTTGGGTGTATTCCAGGACATCGGCGAGACCGAAGTTCTCATCCAGAAGCTTATGGCAGTAGGCGCAGTGTTTTTGCCCGAAATAGACGATGAGGCCCTGCTTGCCCGCCGCGATCGCCTCCTTCAGATCGTTCGGCAGATCGAGGAAACTGTCCTTAAACCAGCCCGGATGCTCGTATGGCTGATCACGCGGTGAATCGTCGAAGCTGTCGGTGGCATCATCGCGTTCAGCCAGATCCTCGGCGATCACACTGCCCGCGTCGAACAGGAGGCCGAGACTCAGGAGGATCGCCAGGGGGACGGGCAAGCGAAACATATGAGATCTCCGTTGCTAAGGTGGTGGGCGTTAAGGTCGTCCCGATCAGATCTCCCGCCCCATGACACGCAGGGCGACGAAGAGGGCGGCGATGGATCGGGCCTCGTCAAAATCGTCCCGGGCAATCAAGTCATCGATCTGGTCGAGCCGCCAGGGCACCACCTCGATCGGCTCCGGCTCGTCACCGGGCAGACTGCTCGGGTAGAGGTCGCACGCCAGCACGATGAGACTATGATGCTCGATATACCCCGGTACCAGCGAGACCCGCTTGATGATCCGCAGGTCGCGCGCAGCGTAGCCGATCTCCTCTTGGATCTCGCGGTCGGCGGCGGCCAGGGGATCTTCGCCGGCTTCGACGACCCCCTTCGGGAAGCCAATCTCGTAGCGATCGCTGCCGGCGCCGTATTCGCGAATCAAAAGGAAGGTCTCGGCATCGAGCATGGGCACGATCATGACCGAATCCACGCCGCCGGGCACCCGCTCGAAGGTGCGACGGGCCCCGTTCGCAAACTCCAGATCGACCTCCTCGACGCGAAACAACCGGCTCTGGGCGACGATCCGCCGATCGAGGATTTTTGGTTTGCGCAGCATGAACGACACTCCGATGACGCAGGGATGAAGCAGGTCGCCGTGAGGCGAGAACAGAAACCCGACAGAACGAGGCCATCGCGATGATCGACTGGAACCGGATCGATAGCGTCTTCCTGGATATGGACGGCACCCTGCTCGATTTACATTTCGACAATCATTTCTGGCTTGAGCACGTGCCGCAACGCTACGCCGAGGCCCACGGGCTTACGCCGGAGGCCGCCAGGGCGGAGCTCCTGGGCCGCTATTGCGATATCGAGGGTACCTTGAACTGGTACTGCATCGACCACTGGAGTCGCGAACTCGGTCTGGATATCGTCCTGCTCAAGCAGGAGGTCGAGCACCTGATCGCGGTCCATCCGCATGTCGTCGATTTTCTGGAAGCGCTTGCAGCCCACGGCAAGCGGCGCGTCCTGGTGACCAACGCACATCAGAAAGCCCTGCAGTTTAAACTCAGGCGGACCCAACTGGGCGGACACTTCGAGCGCATTATCAGCTCTCACGATCTGAAGGTCGCGAAAGAGGTACCGGGCTTCTGGTCGCGAGTCCATGCGATCGAGCCATTCGATCCGGAGCGCACGCTCTTCATCGACGACAGTCCGAGTGTCTTAAAGGCCGCGCGAGACTATGGGTTTCGATCCCTGATCGCCGTCGTCGAGCCCGATTCGAAGGGGCCACGACGCGAGATCACAGACTTTCCGGCAATCGGTGGCTTCCGCGAGCTTCTTCCGGGATTGCAGGGCGATTGAACGGTGATGCTGGCCAGACGGCGAAGGTACACGCTACGGACCTGACTCCGGCTGTGATCCGCCGGCTCAATCGATCGTTTCGGCTGCAGACGCCGGCACCGACACCACCACCGTGCCGTCGCCACTCTGCGCATCCGGCCGCTTGGACCGACGACGGCGACGACGCTTCTTGGGGGCTGCGGTGGATGATTCGGCCGCGCCGGGATCCGCCTGCGCTGCGGGCGGTGGGCCCAGCGACGTGGTCGGTTCCTGAGACCTGGGC
>JBGSKP010000326.1:0-2222 GCA_041741175.1 Thiocapsa sp.
CGGCTCCACCCGCAGGAGTCGACCCGCGTAGATGGCATAGGGGGGCTCAAGCGCATTCCAACCCGCCAGGGTCTGCACCGTGACACCGCGCCGCTTCGCCAGCGTGATCAGGGTGTCGCCGCGGCGAATCAGGTAGTACCCGTCGGGCACCGGGCCGGACCAATCCCAACCGCCGATGGGTGCCGGGCCCTTCGCCGTACCGCACCCCCACAGCAGTGCGATCACACAGATGCCGATGGTCGCCACCAGAAGGCGCCCGGCCCTATCAAAGGCTGGACCAGTGTGCTCCGGGGTCACCATCACGCCTCCTCATCAACAGCTTCGATTGCTTCTCAGACGCCGGGCGCCGCGCGCTGACGGCTCGCCGCCAGTATCCAATGACCCGGTGGGAGCAACAACCCTGCTCCAGCCCGGCAGGCATCCGCCAATGCACCGATGCGTTGGCCAGCGGCACGGGCCAGATCAGCCCCGCATCAAGCGACCCCGGAAACCAGCGGCACAAAACTGACCGATTCAAGCACCTCCTGCTCGAATCCATCCGCCGTGCGCGTCACGCGCACCAGCAACTGCGACTCCCCCTCGCCCATGGGAAGTACCATGATCCCGCCCGGCGCTAACTGCTCGGCCAAGGTTCGCGGAACTCCGCGCGGGGCCGCCGTGACCAGGATTCCGTCGAAGGGGGCGTACTCAGGCCAGCCGAGCGCACCGTCGTGATGGCGGAATCGAATATTGCGAAACTCAAGCTGGCGCAGCCGCCGTTGCGCCCGTTCGAGCAGGGATCCAACCCGCTCGACGCTGTAGACGCGACGGACCAGGGAGGCCAGAACTGCGGTCTGAAAACCCGAGCCGGTTCCGATCTCAAGCACGGTGTCCGGCCGAGCATGCTCAATCAGTACCTCGCTCATGCGCGCGACCGTGTAGGGTTGCGAGATGGTCTGACCATGGCCGATGGGTAAGGCCGAATCCTCATAGGCGCGACTCGCCAGCGCCTCGTCGACGAACAGATGGCGCGGCAAACTCCGGATGACGTCCAGAATCTCGGGCGTCCGGATCCCGGCCTCCTCCAGGCGTTGAATCAGACGCGCACGGGTGCGCATGGAGGTCATCCCGATCCCCTGATGGACCGCCGATGCGCTCAATGGCTTGCGTCCAGCCAGTGCCGCACGGCGTCCAGCGCACTGTGCCGCGTCAGATCCACCTGCAATGGCGTGATCGAGACGAAGCCGTCGCGCACCGCGTAGAAATCCGTTCCCGGTCCGGCGTCCTGCTCAGGGCCTGCGGGGCCGACCCAATAGATGCGTCGCCCGCGCGGATCCAGTGCCGGGATCACCGGTTCGGCCTTATGGCGATGCCCGAGTCGCGTGGCAACAAATCCTTTGAGCTGATCGTAGGGCACGTCGGGCACGTTGACATTCAGGATGATGCTCGACTCCAGCGGCGCATCCCGCAGACGCGTGACCAGACGCACCGCAACCGCAGCGCCCGTCTCCAGATGCGCCGGCTCGTGCGCGAACATGGACACCGCAATCGCCGGCAAACCCAGAAAACGTCCTTCGGTCGCCGCCGCGACTGTTCCGGAATAGAGCACATCGTCGCCCAGATTCGGGCCGTGATTGATGCCGGCCACGACGATATCCGGGTCGACGTCGGCGAGCCCAGTCAAAGCAAGGTGAACACAATCGGTCGGGGTGCCGTCAACCCGGATATAGCCATTGGCCATCCGCGTGGCACGCAGCGGGACATCCAGGGTTAGGGAATTGCTCGCCCCGCTACGATCGCGCTCCGGCGCCACAACCAGTACTTCTCCGAGCGCCGACAGGGCGTCGGCGAGCTTGATCAGACCGGGCGACTGATAACCGTCGTCGTTGCTTACGAGAATCTTCATGTCGTCCTGAACCGCGCCTGTTGCAAACCGCTGCCAACGCATCGTTGAGACTGTCGGGATCATACTCATAAACCGTTCCAACCGGCACCCTGGGCGATTCGGCCCGGCCGCACTGCTATACTGCGGCGCCGGGGCGGCGAAAGAGGACTCGGCGCGCCCAGGCGCGCCTGGGCGTAAGGCACGCATCATGCCCCGTCCACAGCCATGCAGACCGATGCTCATGGCCGCGGACGATCCAACACCAAGTCCCCCGGTAACCCCTCGGTCGAGACGCAACGATACCCTGTCCAGACATGAAGAAACAAATCCAAGAATCTGATTTGGCATTGTTTCGCGA
>JBGSKP010000327.1:0-4037 GCA_041741175.1 Thiocapsa sp.
CCACGGCAGTGGCGCGTGAGCGTCGCCTTCGAGCCAAACCGCTTTTCCGCCGAGGCGTTGAGCACGGTCTATCAGCAGCTCAACCCGGCGGACGGCCGTGTCGTCACATCTCAGGTGACACGCGAACCCACGTCCAAGACAATGCCATTAAGTTAGCAGACTCCGCCTCACCGGCAGCGCTTGTAGTTGGGGTGGAACCCCTGGATTTTGGCCGGTTTGACATTGCGCGGAGCGGTTCGGTCGGGTCGAACCGCCTCGACGCTGGTGGCCATCGCCATGATCAACGCGGTCAGGAAGCCCGTGCCCGGCGCGGCGAGCAGCAGGCGCACCAGGGTGTGCTTCATTTTCGACAGCGCGTTGGCAAAATTCACGCGGTAGGCGCGGCGGCGGTCCTGATGGAGACGGTCGGCGACCGCTTGAGCGACCCAGGCGAGCATCGCCGTGAGGTTGAGCGCAACCAGCTTGGCGTAGAGATCCTGGCGCACGACCTGCGCGCTGAGACCGGAGAAGTTCTCGATTTCCAGGCGGCACTTTTCGCGTTTGTAGTTCTCCTCGATACCCCAGCGCAGATGGTAGAGCGCCTTGAAGAGATGGGTCGGCCAGCGTGCCTCATCAAGCAAAGACGTCGCCAACACCTCGATCTCGCCGCTCTTGAGCACGACCCGCACCAAGCGGATCTGCAGCGGTGTGCTCGGCAGCCCATAGTCCTCGCAGTGGCGTCGGGCCTCGCCGCGGGCGGTGAAGGTCACCACCGCACTGGCCGCTCCGGAGGCGACGAACGCCTTGACCTCTTTGGAGAACCCCAGAGGCATGCGCATGCAGAAGGCACGCTGCTCGAGCGCATGCAGCGCGAACAGCCAGAATGCCGGGTAACCGCGATCGTAGAGCAGCAGATCCTGCGCCTCGGTGCTGGCGAGATGCTCGCCGGCGAGGACGCGTTCGCCGACGCTCATGCCCACCAGATCGGCATCGACGACGATGTGATTGAGGACATCGTACAGGCGCGACAGCCGCGCCAAGGGGATCGTCGAGCCGCTGGGCGGGGGACCGAATTCGGCGATGACATCCGCCGTGGCCGGCAAGCGCAGCGTGGAGCCATCGACCCCCAGGAGCCGCCAACCGTGCCAACGCTTGGCCGCAAACCGCCGATAAAAGTCCCTCACCGCGCGCGCGCTCAGTGACAGGACGGCCAACGGGTCGAGTTTGCGACGGGCTTGGCAGAAGGCCGATGCCGTGACGCCCTGCAGCCGCTCGCCAGCGCTCAACAGGTTCGCGAACTGATCGAGTTCGTCCTGCAGCGTGCCTTTGCGCAGATTCAACAGCAGCGTGATCAGCGCCGGCAGCGGCAATGCGCGCTCGCGGGTGAACGCTTTGGGATCGAGCCGCGCACGGGCGGCGAACTCATCGGAATATAAATACTCTTTTAACGGATTATAGATATTTTCAAATTTGACAAATCAGTTGCGCTTCGGAACTGGTCGGTGTCATTGCCTTCGGCTTGAGAACCATGGGGTCGATCTCCGGATGGGTCTGCGTCGGGTTGATATTCTACAGCAAGATCAGTGTGTTGCTGCTAACTTAATGACATTGCTCTTGAGCCACCTCAAGATACTCGAAAAAAGTCCGGCTTTGATTCGGACATTTTTCGGACTACCGGATACAAAGTACGCGAATGAATGCGTCTAGCTTGACAAGCTAATCATATCAGATGAAAGCTCTATATACGCCGGAGGAAATCTCCCAAAGAGTGGAATTCCGATGGTGCATAATCCATAGGATTGACACCAAGATCTTCAAGGTGTGCGAGTTCATTACAGAGTGATAGAGTATGGCGCGCTATCTCCTGCCAAGTATCCTGAGACGGACCTTTGCAAACCATAGGAAGTTTTACTGATGCTTCGCCCGCTATTCCTACATATCGATCAGAAAGAGACTCGGCAATCGTGTTATCTGTTTCTGGCCAGAACAGCAGTACAGGGACTCCAGCCGCATTAGTCCGCAGAAATCGCTTTATTGCCGCTAGCTCTGCGTCATTCGGCGGATTGTTCTCACGATGGTCGATATTTATAGGAATTATTTTGCTATTATCTGCAGCCAAAGATTTGGCGAAGCTTTTTACTGAATCACTCAATGAGTCAAAATTTAGCTCCCCTTCATACTGAAGAGACTGGGTGAATACTCCTGGTATCCAGTGCGCTGCATTCATTGCGAAGGTCGTTTTACCAACACCCGTTTGCCCGCTTAGCGGTACAAGAATACCTTCTTGGCGTGTCCGTATTTCATCGGACAATAGTTTTAGGTCTTTGACATTCGATTCGGCTGGTTGAACAAGTAAATTGGCGACATCATCACCGAGATGATCGCGAAGTCTCTCGTATCTATCTGGAAGTGATAGTTGGTTAAGTATGTGTTCCATGTCGTGATTGGTCGACTCTGTGTTTATTTAACTGGCTAACCAGTGATTCTTTGGTTTCCGGGCAACTCCCCAAACGGCACTATATCCAGAAGCACGTGACACCCGTCGACCGATTAGGATCGCCTCGACCGTCAAAGGTGGCCGCGTTAAACGCAACCTTAGCACGGTCGCGTTGGGTCCGCTCCTGGCCGGTTGCTGCCGTTAGGGTCGCCTGAACCGACCCAAGATCAGCTGGACCGCAGGCAGCCGTAAAAGCGATGGACGAATCCGGCAGGGTCAGCGCGGATTACTCTGAGGAATTCTCGCGGAATAAAGTGACCGACAACAAGCGGCTCCCCGCCATGCCCAAACCCGCCTATCTGCTCGACACCAACATCGTCTCGGATCTCGTGCGTCGACCCGCCGGGCGCATCCGCGACTGCATCGCCAAACCCGGCGAGGGTCAGGTCTGCACCAGCATCATCGTCGCCGCCGAGCTGCGTTTCGGCGCAGCCAAGAAGGGCTCCGAGCGATTGGTCAACCAATTGGAGACCATGGTGGCGGCCGTCCTTTCAACGAACCCGCAGATCGGCGCTACGGCGAGATCAGGCAGGCCCTCGAGCGTGCGGGCACGCCGATCGGCGCCATCGACCTGTTCATCGCCGCCCATTCTCTCGCACATGGCCTAATCCTGGTCACCGCCAACGAGGACGAGTTTCGCCGCGTGCCGGGGCTTGTCGTCGAGACCTGGCTGAATCACGAAGGCCGTTAGCCCACACGAGCTGGCGCCCTGGACCGACCGCCGCGCCATCGTTTCGCTCAGCGGACAGCCATTTTCAAGAGCCGATCCGATCGGCCGGATTCATTGCGACGGATGCCCGGACAGGGTCGACAAGTGACTCATTGGAGACTAGATTCCGCTCTGAGAATCTTCTCATGAATCTTCTCGCCGCCGCGATCCGGGAGAGGCCCGAGCCTTGAGGACGAAACAGCAGCTCGCACAGGAGCGTCTCGCCGGGGTGCTCGGACGCAGATCCGCCGTCCGGGCGGCGGATCTGGCCCTGGAACTGGAGATCAGCGTCCCAACGCTGCACCGACTGTTGGCCGCGAGCCCTCTGCCCATCCTGGTCGCGGGCAAGGCGCGCCGGACCCGTTATGCATTGCGCCGAAACGTGCTGGGCGACTCGGGCGAGTACCCGCTCTATGCCGTCGATGTGTCCGGCCGCGCGACCCAGCTCGCAACCCTGTCCGCCGTCGCCCCGTCGGGATCCTGGATGGCACTCACGGGAACGGACTGGCCGCTGATCGAGGAGGCGCGCGAGGGGTCGTGGGATGGCCTGCCCTACCCGCTCTACGATATGCGCCCGCAGGGTTTCCTCGGGCACCAGATCGCGCGTGCGATCCAGCGTGAGCTGGGGACGCCGGACAATCCCGATTTCTGGAACGACGACGACATCCTCTTCGCGCTCAGCCGGGTCGGGTCGGATACGGTCGGCAACCTCATCCTCGGCGACACCGCCTGCGAGCGCTGGCAGCGGGAACGGCTCTCCGCCCATGAACCTTTGCGCGAAGCGAGGACGGCCGCCGCCTATGCGGATCTGGCCGAGCAGGCGCTGGCAGCGGGCGTCGCCGGATCGAGCGC
>JBGSKP010000328.1:0-5889 GCA_041741175.1 Thiocapsa sp.
CCAGGGACCCCGCGCGGCGCGCTCCGGAGCGCGCGCTTGCCCTGGCTCAACAGCTGGTCCGTCGTTACCCGATTGCGCCGCATCAACGTGCCCTGGCCCTGGCGTTGATGACCACAGGTCAGTCGGAGAAGGCGATCGCGACCTTGAGCTTAGTCCTTCCCGTGGTGGCCTGGTCCGGCCCACCCGGCGAACTCGACCTGGTGATGGACGATTTGGATGCCTATCGAGAGGGTCGAATTCCCACTGATCCCTGGCCCGACGGGGACGCTTTGCTGGCACCACCGCCGTTCGATCCGGTCGCGGCGTTTCGCGACTATCCGGCGGCCAAACCCTATTAAACCGCGCCCGGTGCGGTATGCGTCGTTTGTCGGATTGGCTTGACCGTGCCAGCTCCAACAAACGGGGGGAGGCGGCGCGGTTTAAAGTCTTAAAAAATATTAAATTTTAAACCGCGTCACGACAAAGATCGGAAAATCCTTGAGCTCGACACAAAATGAACGTTACGCATTTCACTCTGGTCGCGGTTTAACACAGCCGATCCGGTGGGACAGACGATGCCGGGGGTTTGTCAGCTGGGTCGATGCCGGGAGAGGGTCGATTCGGCGAGCCGATTCGGGTCGTCCCTGACCCTGCTTCAACACGCTTAAGCGACGCGTAGTCGGGGCGGCGCGATTGCCGACGCTACTTGTCTGCGCTGGATGTCGACGAGGGCACCGTCGGGGCCGTCGGGGCCGTCATGGCCGGCGCATAAGGATAAGCACCCCAGCCGCCATAGGCAGGATAGCCGCCCCAGGGCGCACCCCAGCCACCATATCCCGGATAGCCATAGCCGCCGTAGGGCGCCCCGTACCCATAGGCCGGATAACCGTAATAGCCGGGGTAGCCGCCATACCAGGGTCCGCCATGCCAGGGTCCGCCGTACCAGGGCCCGTCGTCCCAGGAACCCCAAAAGGCATTGGCGGGGAGGGTTGCCAACAGCGATGTCGCAGCGAAAGCCAGTCCAAGCGTGGTCTTCATGAGCGTTTTCATCTTGGTTTCTCCTCGTCGATCCAATCCAGGGCGTAGAATTTTACGCCACTGAATAGTATAGGCATTATCGCCGGCAAGGCTAGTGGACTCGACGCCTCGCCCTGACCGGATAGCAGGCCGACGGGGCGCGTTCAAGCGGCCTGTTGCAGTGTCCGATGTCTGCGCACCGGGCGTCCGGCGAGCAAGCCCGCAACGCTGATGAGCACCGTTCCGATCATCAGGCTCCAGGTGACGGCTTCGTGCCAGATCAGCCAGCCGTAGAGCGCGCCGAAGACCACCGCGAAATAGCCGAAGGTGCCCATCCGCGAAGCCGCCGCCAGGGCCAGGCCTCCGGTCATGGCCAACTGACCCAAGGTCGCGCAGACCGCAATCAGCAGCAGCCAGAGCATGGCCGTGGGCGACGGGGTTTGCCAGGCCCACAGCAGCGGCACGGATGAGATCGCGGTCGCGAACAGGGTGAAGTAGAAGACGATCCGTGGCGTCGGCTCGCTGCGGGACAGACGCGTGATGGTGACGCTGGCCAGTGCGGCGAACAGGCCGCCGAGCAAGCCGATCAGGGCAATCGGGGAGACCATGGCACCATCGTTTCCCAGGTTCGGGTCGAGGATGATCAGGACACCGCCAAAGCCGAGCCCCAATGCGATCCAGAGGAGTGCCGTGACGCGCTCGCCCAGCCAGAGAATGGCGATGAGCGGGATAAAGAGCGGCGCGGTGAGCTTCAGCAACATCGCCTCGGCCAGGGGGATATTGGCGAGGGCGAAGTAGAAACAGTACATCGCCGAGAGACCGGATACGGCACGCAAGAGATGAAGTCCAGGAACCGCCGTGGCGACGGTTCCGATTCCTCGATACAACAGCCAGGGTGCAACGAGCCCGAGCGCCAACAGGTTACGCGCGAACACGACCATCTCGTTCGCCAGCTCGACGGAGGCGAAGCGGATGCCTACGCCCATGGTGGCAAAGCAGAGTTCGCCGAAGACGATCAGGGCCGCTCCCAGAGCGACCGGGTACCGCGTTTGCATCGCTGCTTGACTCCGCCTTAACCGACTTGCTGCAGGATCCCGGAATCAGCTCGGGCGCGATCGCGCCATGCGGCGGAAGATCAGCCGCATCGTGCGGCGGATCACCGATCGACTCAATTCACGCCGTGCCCTTGATGCCCAGCAGCAAATCATACCGATTCGGCACGCCTCTGGCTTGACATCGTTCTGCTGGATTCGTCCCTTGAGCGGGGCTTCGGAGCGCGCGCGGTGCAGTCGTGGCGGCCAGGCCCGGCGCTGGCCCGGCGCGGATCAGGCGGATGTCCCTGATCGGGATCGCTCGCTTGGCTGCATGGCCTGGGATAGACTCCTCAGGCCAATCGATGGTTTGAGCGATCATCCCGAAATGGATGCAGAGAGCAGTCCGCCACGGGCTCCCGGTCATCGTTCATCCGCCAGCCCTGCCCGCCAGTGCTGCCCGAGACAGAGCGTCACCCGAAAGAGAACGGACATGCCGGTCGTGATAATCGGGACCCAACGATCCGGGTCCAATCCGCTGCGCTTGATGCGCAACCTGTTTCCGGGCATCGCTGCGCCACATCCACCCCGCATCATGGCGAGCATGGCTCCGCTGCGGTCTCGTTACGGTGATCTTGCCGATGACGTGGCATCTGTCACAAAGGTCGCCGTCGGTGCGACGCATCGCTTCCATAATCGACGTCTGAAGCTGGCTTCTCAAGCCAGCCTGAGCCCGCGGGAGCAGTGGCTTGCCGCCATCGCGGCACGCGGACAGGCGCCGTTACGGTCCGGGCATTCCCTGGCGGGGCAGTCGTGATGGGTCTTGCCGATCAAACAGGCGCTGTAGAGGGCAGCGCCGCCGACACACGCGTCACCTTGTTTGCGCTGTTCCGGACATTCCTGATGATCGGCAGCACCACCTTTGGCGGCTTCATGGCGTTGATCTCGGTTCTCCAGCAGGTCTTCGTGGAAAGGCGCGGCCTGCTGACGCACGAAGAGATGTTGGATGGGATCTCGCTGGCTACGCTGCTTCCCGGCCCGATTGCCGTCAACCTGGTGGCCTTTATCGGACATCGCCTGAGCGGCGTGCCGGGCGCGGCGGTGAGCATGTGCGCCGTGATCCTGCCGTCGTTCCTGATGGTGGTGGCCTTGTCGGCCGTCTATTTTCGGTACGGCGAGATACCCGCGGTGAACAAAGCCTTTGCCGGGTTTCTTCCGGCCGTCACCGCGATCATCGTCGCTGCCGTCTGGAGTATGGGCCGCAAGACGCTCAAGGGTCCGGTTGAGCTGACGCTGGCCGTGGGCGCGGCGGCCTTGCTGCTGCTGGTCGGGGGCTTCTATGTCACCCTGGCTGTCATTGCCATGGCTGGCGGAGTGGGCTGGATCGCGTTCGATGACCGTACCGAGCCGGCGACGACGCCCGTTCCGGTCGCATCCTCCTGGATCGCTCCTGGACTGACCCTGGTCGGGCTGAGCGCCCTCGTTGTGCTCTTTCTGTGGCAACCGGACTGGGTCTCCCGGTTTCCCGTCGCGCAACTCTTCACCACCTTTGCGGGGATCAGTCTCCTGTTGTTCGGCGGCGGCTTTGTGTTCATTCCGCTTATCCAGGAGATCGTCGTCGGCGGCATGCACTGGGTCACCCAGAGCGAATTTGCCGCCGGTATCGCGCTCGGCCAGATCACACCGGGCCCGATTCTGCTCAGCGCCGCGTTCATCGGCTATAAGATCCAGGGATTTTGGGGGGCGCTGGTCGCCACCATCGCCATCTTTACACCCTCGGCAATCGTAATGGTCACCGCCGCGCGCATGCTGGCCCGGATCAAGGGATCAAAACCGATGCAAGCGGGCATGCGCGGGATTCGCGCGGCGATCGTCGGCATGATCTTCGCCGCAGCCGTCGTGATCGGCCAAACGGTCGAGCTGCACTGGCTGTCGGTGGTCATCTTCGGGGCCGCATTGACGGCGCTGATGTGGCTGAAAATCGAAGCGGTCTGGATCATCCCGGCCGCCGGTATCCTGGGTCTGCTCTTTTACTAAGGCGATTTCCGTTAATCGTCATCCCGACTCCGCATGCCCGGAAGAGCTGTTGGGACTGTAGGGGCGAATGAATTCGCCCCTACAAACAGGTAGATCCGATCCCGGAAATCACCCTCCTTGCGGTGCTGCTGGTTGGTCGATGAAGTCCGGTTGATTGGTCCCTTATGATGCCTGCGATCCGGACGCTGCTTAATCCGCATTGCCGAGCAATTGTGCGCCGGTTTGTGTGCGTCCGTGTGCGACCAGTCCCCAGCCTGGCCCGTCGGGCGCCGCGATGTGCCCCTGGATGCAGTGGAGCGGGGTTGTGACGTCCTGCCTGAAGTAAGGCCCCTGCGAGACATGGTCGCCGGGCAGTGTCACTTCGGCGCGGGTTGAGAAATGCACGTTCGCGGCCTTGCCGAGGGCGGACTCCAGCATACCGCCGCACCAGACGCCCACGCCATGGTCGGCGCATAGGCGTGCGATGCGGATCGCCTCGACGAATCCGCCGACGCGCGGCGGCTTGACGTTGATCACCAGTTGCGAGGGGTCTGAATACCGACGCCAGCACGCGATCGCCTGGCGGGCGTGCCGGGCGTGATGAATGCTCTCGTCCAGGCAGATCGGTGTCTTGATCTCGGCGAGCAAGCGGGCGTGGTCCAGGATGTCGTCGTGCCTGCCGGGCTGCTCGATCATGAGCAGATCATAATCATCCAGTGAACGCAGCAGATCGCGGTGGCGGGGATCGAACAGATCGTAGGCGGTGTTGGCGTCCACTTGCAGTTGCAGGGCCGGATAGGCGCGTCGGATGGCTTCGACGAGGTTCCGGTCGTGCCCCGGTTTGATCTTGATCTTGATTCTCGACACGCCGGTTTCTTCGACCGCGACCCGGATCTTTTCAAGCATCGCCGCGGGGCTAGGCTCCAGCCCGATGCTGCTCCCCGCCTCGACCCTGTGACGGACACCGCCCCAGAGCCTCCAGACGGGCGTTTGGACGAGCTGTGCAACAGCGTCCCAATACGCACCCTCGATCCCGACGCGCGCCATCGCATGGCCGATGACCCAGGCGTAGCGGGAGATGAAGGAGTCGGCATCGGTGACCGGCGCCGGATCGGCCAGCAGTGCACCGGACAGATGCCTTAAGGCTACCGTGACGGTGCCGTCGCATTCGCCGTCATACCAGGGCGCCGGCAAGGGTGGACACTCGCCGATGCCCGTGATCGGCTCGCCCGAAGCCGTTCGGAAGCGAATGACGGGGAACAGACGCACCAGCGAGTCGATGCGACCGCCCGCACTCTCGAATGGGCGGCACAGGGTCATGTCGCGCCGGATAACCCTGATCTGCTCGATGAACAGCGGCGTTTGATTGGCGTGGATACCCAGAGACGCGCAGGAGAGTCTGTCCTCCTCGGCGACCCCGATCAGTGCATCGCCCATGGCGACTCGTCGCTGTCGATCAATTGTAAGCGTCCTCATTCCGACGAGAAACCGAGTGCGGCACGATCCGCGACCCTTGGCGTGAGGTCGGCCCCGGTCAGCCCCGGTCAGCCGCCGATCACCCCGCCATCCTCGCGCGTAATCACGACGACGGCAGGGCGCGGCGGCATCTTGGGATCGAAATCAGGCCAACGGGTTGCCGGATCCTCAAAGGTCGAGGCACGTTCGAAGCCGGGATAGTCGATCGCGCCGTCGACCGCCGGATGCTGAACCGCGACAAAGGCGGTGCGTCCGTCCGGCGTGAAGCAGGGTCCGCAAAGCTCCGCGCCGATCGGCACACGGAAGAACATCCGCCCGGTGCCGCGGCCCACGCCCTCGGTTTCGAGCGCCCAGAGTCCATCGGCACTGC
>JBGSKP010000329.1:0-1763 GCA_041741175.1 Thiocapsa sp.
GCCGACAGCGCCCTGGTCGAGCCGATCGTTCCGGCCGCCGACGACGCCGATCCGGCCGCGAATCCGGCACCCCTTGCCGAGCGTCTCATGGATGTCGCCGACGAGACACCGAGCGAACCGGCGACCAGAGTGGAGATCCGCCCGAAACCCGAGCCGGAACCGGATCCGGTCGATGTCGAGGAGGTCAGCGTCGAGCCAGACCGCAAGAGCATTCCCGCCGCACCGATGGACGCAAATGACCCGATGGCCGCCAGGGAACCGACAATCGATGCGGCCCGGATCCTGGCCAGCCGCGGCGCGGAGATCGGCCGCCTCGTCGCCGACCAGGACGCCAGGTCCATCGCCCATGCAAGCCGGGTTCGCCGCAAGTCCATCAGCGCCGGCACGCACGAATTTCGCTATGCGAGCTATCTGAGCGCCTGGGCCCGCAAGGTCGAGCGCATCGGCAACCTCAATTATCCGCAAGCGGCCCGAGATCAGCGGATGTTCGGCAGCCTCGTCCTGCAGGTCGCGGTGAAATCAGACGGCAGCCTGGAGCAGATCCGCGTCGTGCGCTCCTCCGGTTACGCTCTGCTCGACGAGGCGGCGGTGCGCATCGTCGAGCTGGCGGCACCCTTCGCGCCCTTTCCACCGGACATCGCCGCCGAAACCGATGTGCTCGACATCGTTCGGACCTGGCAGTTTCTGCAGGGCGGACGCCTGGGGTGGGAGCAGCCCTAAGTCGTTGCAAGGGCTGTCGTTGCAAGAGCTGTCGTTTCACGGGCTTGCTTGAGATCGCCCCGACCCGGATACTAAGCGTATGTCCTTCAGCACCTCGCTCACCAACCACTTCCTGATCGCGATGCCGGGTCTGCAAGATCCGAATTTCTCGCGAACGGTCACCTATGTCTGCGAGCATACCGATCAGGGCGCGATGGGGATCGTCATCAATCGCCCGCTCGATGTGAAGCTCGGCGAGTTGCTCGACCAGCTGGAGATCAGTGCGCTGCGCCCCGGCGTAGCGGAGATCCCGGTCTATCAAGGCGGGCCGGTGCAAACCGATCGCGGGTTCGTTCTGCACACCACGGGGCCGATCTTCGACTCGACCTTGAGCATCACCCCGGACATCAGCGTGACCACCTCGCGCGACGTCCTGGAGGCGATCGCCTCCGGCGACGGTCCGGAACAGAGCCTCATCGCCCTCGGATACGCCGGTTGGGGCAGCGGCCAGCTGGAGCAGGAAATGAGCGCCAACGCTTGGCTGAGCGGGCCGGCAAGCCAGGAAATCATCTTCCGCATGCAGCCGGATGCCCGCTGGCTCGCGGCTGCACAGTTGCTCGGAGTCGATCTGAACCTGCTCAGCGGCGAGGCCGGGCACGCTTAACCCGCGTCGTCGTTGAAAGCCCCATGACCACCCTGCTCGGTTTCGATTTCGGCCCGCGCAAGATCGGCGTCGCAGTCGGTCAGACCATCACGGGCTCGGCCAATGCTTTGACAACGCTGCGCAGCTGCAACGGCAAACCGGACTGGGCGGGGATTGCGGGGCTGGTGCGCGACTGGCAGCCCGAAGCGTTCGTGGTCGGGCTGCCGTTCAATATGGACGACACCGAGGTCGACTGGTCTGCACAAGTCCACCGCTTCGCCCGACAGCTCGAAGGCCGCTTCAGGCTTTGCGTCCATCTGATCGACGAGCGCCTGACCTCGATCGAGGCCCGTCGGCAGCTGCGCGAGCGCCCCGGCCGATCCGCGCGCGACCCCGCGCAGATCGATGCGCTGGCGGCGGC
>JBGSKP010000330.1:0-7272 GCA_041741175.1 Thiocapsa sp.
GTCTCGGCACAGGCGGGCAGCACGCGTGCCGCGGCCCCGGCCTCCAGCAGCTCCACCTGCTCCGGAGGTAGGTGCTGGCGCAGCAGCAGCCGCTGCACCAGGAACAGCAGATGCTCTTGGCCCTGGTCGAGCACCGCCTCCAGCCCCGTGGGCAGGGTGGCGGGCAACCCGCGCTCGTGCAAGGGCCGTCCGAAATACGAGGTCCGACTACCCAGCTTGACCGGTACCGCGCAGGCGAGCATCCCATCGGGCGAGAGCGCCTGAACCCGAATCCGGGTCGCGCACGACTCGCGGTAAAGAATGCAGTTGGGTGTGGCGAGGAAGACCTTGCGGATCCGAAAGGGCCCGCTGCCGATCGGGGTGCCGATGATCTCCCAGGGCTGGGCGCTACGCTCCCAGCAGCAGGGATCGTCGTTGTCCTGGATGCCGGCCAACGCCAACGGGGTGACCCGCCCGTCCTTCGAATCGATCCCAGCCGAAGCTGCGCCCGAAAGCACTGTGCTCATCTCCTTCTCTCTTCGCAAATCGAATAGCGGCCCAGCGAAACGATCGCCTATTCTCCGCCTCGGCGGTGTCCTGCGGCGACTGCCCGGTGCCGCGTTGGATGGGTAAGCAAGCCCGCAACCGCGACCCTGGCGCACTCTGCTCAGCAGGCCCCGACATCCGAGATGGAACAAGACGATGCCGAAACCGACGGCATCGCAGCCCCTTCATCGGCACCGGCGTCAACGCTGAGCAGAAAGCGAGCCCTGCCTAGGTGTGGCACGAGAATTCAGTCTCTTCGTTTTCGTATACAAGAGCCTCTCCCAACCAGTGCTGTCGCTCAAGCACCCCGAGGGAGGCCCACCGATCTCCCTCATGAAAGTTGACGATCTAAGGTGGCCGGGCTCAGCCGCTGGCGAATCTCAACCGCAACCGTGCTCAACCTGAACCCCGGAGAGGATTCACATGATGCAAACAGAGGATCCACGGCGTCACCGCCGTCACCGCTTACTCGGCGCCCTCGGCCTGACCCTGACCGCGCTGGGAGCCCTGTCCTCCGCGTGGGCGGCAGACAAACCCAACATCCTGGTCGTCTGGGGCGACGACATCGGCCAGTCGAACATCAGCACCTACACCCATGGGCTGATGGGCTATCAAACCCCCAACATCGACCGCATTGCCTCTGAAGGCATGACCTTCACCGACCACTACGGCGAGCAGTCCTGCACCGCCGGGCGCTCGTCCTTCATCACGGGCCAGAGTGTCTTTCGCACCGGGCTCTCCAAGGTCGGCATGCCGGGCGCCGCCGAGGGCATGCAGATCCAGGATCCCACCATCGCCGGTCTCCTGAAGGCACAAGGCTATGCGACTGGGCAGTTTGGCAAGAACCATCTGGGCGACCAGGATGCGATGCTGCCGACCAACAACGGCTTCGACGAGTTTTTCG
Source organism: Thiocapsa sp. (assembly GCA_041741175.1). Lineage (GTDB taxonomy): Bacteria > Pseudomonadota > Gammaproteobacteria > Chromatiales > Chromatiaceae > Thiocapsa. The sequence goes on from JBGSKP010000330.1 coordinate 1,430, forward strand.
GCAACCTCTATCACCTCAATGCCGAAGAGGAGCCGGAGAACGAGGACTATCCGAAGGACCCCGAGTTCGGCAAGCGCTACGGCCCGCGCGGCGTCATCCATTCCTGGGCCCTGCCGGACGGCACCCAGCGGATCGAGGACACCGGCCCCCTGACCCGGAAGCGCATGGAGACGGTGGACGACGAGACCTCCGAGCGCGCGCTTGGCTTCATCGCGGAGCAGACCAAGGCCGGCAAGCCCTGGTTTGTCTGGTGGAGCGGCACCCGCATGCACTTCCGCACCCACGTCATGGACGAACTGCGCGGCATCTCGGGGCAGGACGAATACTCCGACGGCATGGTCGAGCATGACATGCACATTGGCAAATTCCTCGCGAAGCTCGACGAACTGGAGATCGCCGACAACACCATTGTCTTCTACTCCACCGACAACGGCCCGCACATGAACACTTGGCCGGATGCGGCCATGACGCCGTTCCGCGGCGAGAAGAACACCAACTGGGAGGGCGGCTGGCGCGTCCCCGCGATGGTGCGTTGGCCGGGGCACATCAAGGCCGGTACCTGGAGCAACCAGATCGTCCATCACATGGACTGGCTGCCGACGTTCCTGGCTCTCGCCGGCGAGCCCACGGTCAAGGAGAAGCTCCTCACCGGCTATCAGGCGAACGGGCGCGACTACCGGGTCCACCTCGACGGTTACAACATCCTGCCGATGCTGACCGGCGCGGTACAGGACAGCCCGCGCAAGGAGATCTTCTACTTCTCCGACGACGGCGATATGACCGCCCTGCGCTACGGCGACTGGAAGGCGATCTTCCTGGAACAGCGCGCGGAGGCGACCTTCCAGTCCTGGCGCGAACCCTTCGTGCATCTGCGCGTCCCGCTGCTCGTGAACCTGCGCCGCGACCCCTACGAGCGCGGCATGGTCACCTCCAACACCTATGACGACTGGTTCCTGGATCGGGTCTTCCTGCTGTCGGCGGCAAAGGACTACGTTGGCCAGTTCCTGATGACCTTCAAGGACTATCCACCCAGGCAGAAGGCCGGGAGCTTCAACCTGGACCAGGTGATGGAGCAATTGACCAGTCCTGGCGCGCACTGATCCCAGGCGCGAGCGGCGGACAGGGATGTCACGCCATCCCGCGCAGGGAGCGCCAACGGGTCTTCGCCCCAGGGCACCTGTTCGGCAGCCAGCCCACGACCTCACCCAAGGAACCACCATGCGCCATCTTCTGACCCTCGTGGCCCTGCTGGCCTTCAGTCCATTCGCGAGCGCCGGGCTGCTCCCATCCTGGACGGACGGACCGACCAAGACCGCGATCACCGCATTCGTCGAGGACGTGACGAGCGCAGGCAGCCCGGGCTTCGTGCCCCCGGCCGAACGCATCGCCGTGTTCGACAACGACGGCTCCCTGTGGGTCGAACAGCCCATGTACACCCAGCTCGCCTTCGTCATCGACCGCGTCAAGGCACTCGCGCCCGAGCATCCTGAATGGAAGGAACAGCAGCCGTTCAAGGCGCTGTTGGAGGATGATCTGGAAGCACTGCAGGCAAGCGGCATGGATGGCGTGACGCGGCTGCTGGCCGCCACCCATGCCAACATGACCACCACGGAATTCGAGCGGATCGTCGGGGACTGGATCGACTCGGCGCGTCACCCCCGCTTCAACCGGCTCTACACCCAGGTCGTCTACCAGCCCATGCTGGAGCTGCTGGACTACCTGCGCGCCAACGACTTCAAGACCTTCATCGTCTCCGGCGGTGGGATCGACTTCATGCGCCCCTGGACCGAGCGCGTCTACGGCATCCCGCCGGAGCAGGTCGTCGGATCCCAGATCGCCCTTGAGTACGAAGTCCACGACGGTATGCCCGTGCTGATGCGTGAGCCGGAGATCGCCTTCATCGACGACAAGGCGGGCAAGCCCGTCGGCATCCAGCGCCATATCGGGCACCAGCCCATCCTCGCCTTCGGCAATTCGGACGGCGACTACCAGATGCTCGAATGGACGACGGCCGGCCCTGGCAAGCGTCTGGGACTCATCCTCCACCATGACGACGGCGAACGTGAGTACGCCTACGACCGGGAGAGCCATGTCGGACGCCTCTCGAAGGGGCTCGACGACGCCGGCTCCAAGGGCTGGACCCTGGTCTCGATGAAACGCGACTGGAGCCGGGTCTTCCCTGCCGCACCCGAGGTCTCGCCGAGTATGCAGTTGCCGCAGCGGCATGAATGATCGCACCTGAAGAGGTACCCAAATGAGACCGATACAAACGCGAATCGTCCTGGCCACCGGTCTCCTGCTGGGACTTCCCGCTGCCGACGCCGAGGATGCGGCGGCCCTCGCCAAGCAACTGTCCAATCCGGTGGCGGCGCTGATCAGCGTGCCCTTGCAGTCGAATTGGGAGCAGAACATCGGGACGGACGACCGGGGCAGCCGCTACACGCTGAACATCCAGCCGGTGATTCCGATCTCTATCGGCGAGGATTGGAACCTGATCTCCCGCACCATCCTGCCGATCGTCGATCAGTGGGGCATCTTTCCGGGCACGGATGGTCAGTTCGGCCTCTCGGATACGGTGCAGAGCCTGTTCCTCTCCCCCAAGGCCCCGACCGCTGGCGGATTGATCTGGGGTGCCGGTCCGGTGTTCCTGCTGCCAACCGCTACCGATGCGCTGCTGGGCAGCGAGCAATGGGGCGCAGGCCCGACCGCCGTCGGACTGGTTCAACAAGGCCCCTGGACCTTCGGCATGCTGATGAATCATATCTGGTCTTTCGCTGGACCGAGTGAGCGCACCGACATCAACGCCACCTTCATCCAGCCCTTTGTCACCTACACCACACCCACCGCTTGGACCTTCACGCTCCAGACCGAGTCCACCTACGATTGGGAGGGCGAGCAATGGAACGTGCCCATCGCCGCCCAGATCGCCAAGTTGACCAAGATCGGCGGGCAATTGGTTCAGTTCCAGGCCGGCCCGCGCTATTACGCAGCGAGCATTGACACGGGCCCCGAGGGCTGGGCCCTTCGATTCAATGTCGTGCTGTTGTTTCCGAAGTAGAAATCAAGAAACTTCAGATGCACTAAAGTGCATGGCTTTTACTGGCGAATTGTTGCAGAGAAACACATTATGAAACCACTATTTCTTGTCCTATCACTGGTCGCGATCGTCACGGTCCCCGTCTCCGCCCAGGAGGCCGCCGCACCAAGTCAGTCCGCCGGCACTCCGCAGATCTTGCCCCGGCCCGATTCTCACTTCGATGGCAACGTCGGCCGCACCTATCTGGAGTCGGACAAGCCGCAGTTCCCGCAGCCCGTGAAGGCACCCGAAGGCGCGCCGAACGTCGTGTTGATCCTGATCGACGATGCCGGGTTCGGACAATTCAACACCTTTGGCGGGGGCACCCCCTCGCCCACGATGGACAAACTGGCCGCCGAGGGACTGCGCTTCAATCGTTTCCATACCACATCCCTCTGCAGCCCGACCCGGGCCGCGCTCTTGACGGGCCGCAACCACCACTCGGTGGCGACCGGCGTGATCGGCGAGATCGCGACCGGCTATGACGGGTACACGTCGATCATCCCCCGCAGCGCCGGCACCGTCGCGGAAGCGCTTCGCCAGAATGGCTACATGACTGCGTGGATCGGCAAGAACCACAATACGCCCCCGTGGGAAAGCAGCGTGGCCGGACCCTTTGACCGCTGGCCGAATGGCTTGGGTTTCGACTACTTCTACGGCTTCAACACCGGCGACATGGACCATTGGAATCCGCGCCTCTTTGAGAATCGCAACCCTGTTTTCGTTCCCAAGGACGGAGACTATCACCTGACCACCGACCTGTCCGACAAGGCCATCGCCTGGGTGCGGAAGGTGAAGAGCATCTCTCCCGATCAACCATTTTTCATGTATGTCGCACCGGGTGCGACCCACGCCCCCCACCACGTGTCCCAGGAGTGGATCGACAAGTTCAAGGGGCAGTTCGACATGGGTTGGGATGCGTATCGTGAGCAGACGCTGGAGCGGCAGATAAAGCTCGGCGTCGTCCCGCCGGACACCAAGTTGACCCCGCGTTCCGAGGGCTTGCCGGCTTGGGATTCGCTCAATGCGGATCAAAAACGGCTCTATGCCCGGATGATGGAGGTGTTCGCCGCCTTCGGAGCGCACACGGATTACGAGATGGGGCGGATCGTCGACGCGGTGAAGAAACTACCCGGAGGAGACAACACCGTCTTCATCTACATCGCAGGCGACAACGGCGCGAGCGCCGAAGGCGGACTTGAAGGATCGATCAACGAAAACCTCTTCTTCAACGGTTTCCCCGAGAAGTGGCAGGACAATCTCAAGGCGATCGACGAGCTCGGCGGGCCGAAGCATTTCAACCACTTCACCGCCTCCTGGGCCCATGCGATGAACACGCCATTCCAGTGGACCAAGCAGGTGGCCAGCCACTTCGGCGGCGTGCGCAACCCGATGATCGTTTCGTGGCCGGAGCACATCAAGGATCTCGGTGGAGTGCGTGAACAGTTCCTCCATGTCATCGATATCGCCCCCACCCTTTACGAACTGACCGGCGTGACGCCTCCGACCCTGTTGAACGGGGTGCCGCAGAAGCCGATCGAGGGCATCAGCTTCGCCTACACGTTCGACGACGCCAAAGCCAAGGGCCGGCGGACCACGCAGTACGTCGAAATGGGCGTGAACCGTGGAATTTACCAGGACGGCTGGATGGCGTCCGCCCTGTCCTTTCCGCCCTGGCAGTCGGTGCGCGGCGCGTTCGACCCGGACAAGCAGAAGTGGGAGCTTTACCACATCGATGAGGATTTCAGCCAAGCCAACGACCTCGCGGCGGCCAACCCCGATAAGCTGCGCCAGTTGCAGGATCTCTGGTGGGCGGAGGCCGCTCGCTACAATGTCCTGCCGCTCGACTGGCGGGCCACCGAACGCTTCGACTCCGAGTTGATGGGCCGCCCCAGTCTCATCGCCGGCCGGAAAAAGCTAGTCTACTCCCCGGGCGTGGTGGGTCTGCCCCTGAGCAGCTCGCCGCCGCTGCTCAATAAATCCTGGACCATCACTGCCGACGTCGAGTTGCCCGAGGGTGGCGGCGACGGCATGATCGTCACCGAGGGCGGCTTGGAAGGCGGCATCGGTCTCTACCTGCGCGATGGCCGTCCGACCTTTGTTTACAACTTCCTCAGCCTGGAACGGCCGACGTTTGCCGGGAAAGATCCCCTGCCCAAAGGAAAGTCGCGGATCGCCGTGAAGTTTGACTACGACGGTGGCGGCGCCGGCAAAGGCGCGACGGTCACGCTGCTGGTCAACGGTGCCAAGGTTGCCGGTGGCCGAATGGAAAGGACCGTTCCGGCCCAGTTTTCCCTCGGCGAGGGCTTCGATGTCGGCATGGACCACGGCTCGGCGGTGGATTTCACATACCAGCTCCCATTCAAATTCACCGGCACGATCGAGGAAGTGGTCGTCGAGCTGAAATAGCCTAACGTCGTGTTGTACATCCCGCTGCTCGTGAACCTGCGCCGCGACCCCTACGGGTGCGGCAGGGTGACCTCCAACACCGATTCGGCGAAGGGATCGCCGACGGTTTTTCGCCACAGGTCACCGGTTCGGCAGGCAGTCAACGGCTCCGTTCAGAGTTCCACGGAGGGTTCGAGAAGCGACCGCATCAAGCGTTGCCCCGCTCACCAAACGAAGGCCACCGACACATGAAGCACCAAAGAAGCACGCTCTTGGTCCACGCGGCAGGCGGCCTCGGCCTTGTCTTCTGCGCGCTCGTCCCCTTGAGCGCGGCAGCCACCGAAGGCGGCGCCAGTCACTACCTGCCCGGGGCGGTGGC
>JBGSKP010000331.1:0-11448 GCA_041741175.1 Thiocapsa sp.
GGTGATCGACGCTCCGCCGCCTATCGGCGCGCCGCAGGTGCAGCATGAGCCCCGCGCAGGCTCTGGTCTATTCGGCCGACGAGGCCGACGAGTACTTCATGGAAGAAGGCTGCTACATCCTGGAAACCTGGAACCGTGCAAACGACCCCGCCGTGTCCATTGCCCGCGCACGGGTCAAGCCCGGTGTGACGACCCGCTGGCATCGGTTGGCGGAAATCGTCGAGCGTTACCTGATCCTCCACGGACAGGGATGCGTCGAGGTCGAAGGCATCCCGCCGCGGAGCGTCGGTCCCGGCGACCTGGTCTATATCCCGGTCGATCAGGGGCAGCGAATCACCAACAGCGGTGACATCGACCTGGTCTTTTTGGCCATCTGCACACCGCGCTTCGTGCCGGAGGCTTACCGGGACAGCGATCCGGCTCCGCTGGTTTGACTTGCGCCCTGACGTCGGGTCCGACTTGACCCGCCCCGGCGGCGGGCCAACAATAGCGGCATGACTGACATCCGCATCGAACGCGAGCACAATTTGGGACTCGATCTGGCGCTCGACCAGATCGAGTCTCTGGCCGTAATACTCGTCAGCAAGCTCGACGTCGAGTGCGACTGGAACGGCACGCGGCTCGATTTCACCCGCGCGGGTGCGACCGGCAGTGTCGAGGTCACCGAAACACTTCTGATCCTGGAGGTGCGTCTGGGCTTCCTGTTGCGGCCCTTTAAGGATCGGATCGAGCAGAGCATCACCGACCAGCTCGACGGACTCATCCCCGGCTGCCCGCCTGGCTGAGCGCAGGACCGGTCCTCCTGCCGTGTCGACCCCTACGCACCCACTGATGTCGCCGGAGACCCGCGCGGCGATCAACGATGTCTTTCACCTCTATGATCCACCGCTCTGGCTGGTGACCCCGCGCGACGGCGAGCGTCGGGGCGGCTTTATCGCCACCGCCGTGACCCGCGCATCGATCGTTCCGGACCTACCCCGCATGCTCCTGGCGGTCGCCAAGCACCACTACACCTGGGGGCTCATCGAGGCGAGCGGCGGGTTCGCGCTGCATCTCCTTGCGGCGGACGATTGGGAGAGCGTACGTCGTTTCGGACTCGTCTCGGGTCACCGGGTCAACAAGTTTGCCGGCTTGTCGCTCACCGCGACAGGCGACGGCGCGCCCAGGATCGCCGGCGCCATGTCCTGGATGGACTGCCGGGTAGAATCGCGCCTGGAGACCGGCGACCGCACCGCCTACCTTGCCGAGGTCACCGACGGCAAACTGCTCCGCCGCGGCCCCTTACTGACCGTGGCGACTCTCCTGCGCGACGCACCTGAAGCGGACCGAGCCGAGCTGAAGCGTCTCTACGCCTGCGACCAGACGATCGATCGAGAGGCCATCCTGGCGTGGCGCAGCGTCCGGGGAGGCCCTTAACGCCTGACCGCCCTCGACACACAGCGACATCAAACCATCACAGCGCATCGGTATAAGAACAACCGGCCGGCTATGCAGGGCGTTGCCGTCCAGATCCTCATCCACTGCTCCCGTCCGCTGCATCGGACGCCTCGCGTGGACAGTTCCAACGGATCCAACAGAACCAAGCGGCCGGTTCCGCGACCGCGACAGGTGACCATGACGTTTGTCTCTGACATCTGGCGCGCATTGTGCTTAGATACTAGCCAAACGGCCCTGCCCTGTCCTGTTGCACCGACATCATCAACGGATCAGAGCACCCACACCTCCAGCAGTACGAGACAACCGCATGCAACTGCCCAACCACAAGACCAAGATCGTCGCGACGATCGGCCCGGCTTCGGATTCGCCCGAGGTGCTCCGCGCCTTAATTGAGGCCGGCATGAACGTCGCCCGATTGAATTTCTCACATGGCGATCCGCACTATCACGGCGCATTGATCGGCCGGATCCGCGAGGCGGCCGCAGCCACGGGCCGACGCGTCGCCATCATGGGCGACCTGCCGGGTCCAAAGATGCGGATCGGCGATCTGGCCGAAGAACCGGTCGAGCTCCTGCGCGACGACATCCTAACCCTTACGACCGAGGACATCCTCGGAAACAAATCGCGTGTGAGCATCAGCTTTCCCGACCTACCTGCCGCGGTCCAACCCGATGACCGGCTCTTTCTCAACGACGGCTTCATCCTCCTGAAGGTGCTGGAGGTGAACGGCCCGGAGATTCGCTGCAGCGTGCGCGTGGGCGGAGAGCTGCGCTCGCGCAAGGGACTGAATCTGCCCGGCATCGATCTGGGCATCAGCGCCTTTACCGCCGAGGACCACCGTTGGCTGCACTTTGCCGCCGCGCACAGTTTGGATGCGGTGAGTCAATCGTTCGTAGCCACCGCCGACGACATCCTGGCCGTCCGACAGGCGGCCGAGGCGATCGGCTATACGCCCTTTATCATCGCTAAAATCGAGCGGGCCGACGCGCTGGATAATCTCGAGGCCATCCTGCGGGCCGCCGACGGCATCATGGTGGCGCGCGGCGATCTGGGTGTCGAGATCCCGATCGAGCGGATCGCAGTGGTGCAGAAACAGATCACCGAGCTGGCTAATCGCTTCGGCAAGCCCGTGATCACGGCAACCCAGATGCTCGAATCCATGGTGACCTTCCGCCGCCCAACCCGCGCCGAGGCGACCGATGTCGCCAACGCAATCCTCGGTGGAACGGACTGCGTCATGCTCTCGGCCGAATCGGCGATGGGGCGCTACCCGGTCGAGTCCGTCGCCATGCTGGCCAGTATCGCCACGCACGTCGAACCCGAACGCAGCAAGCAACCCTTCGTGCGCACAATGGATGGATTCCAAGGTTCGGGGCGCATGCGCGCGGCCGACCTGATCGCCGCGAGCGTCTATCACACCATCAAGGACAGCTCACCGCAGGCGGTTGTTGTGCCGACCCAGTCGGGCAGTACGCCGCGCAACGTTGCGCGCTTCCGGCTCCCGGTCTGGATTATCGCCTTCAGCCCGAATACGGCCACCTGCCAGGCGCTGCAGTTCTCCTATGGCATTCACCCGATCCAGGTGGAAGCCGACCGCTCCGACTGGTCGAGCTTCGTGCGTCATTGGCTCTATGAGCGTCAGATTCGCGACGGCCTGGTCCTGCTGACGCAGGGTCCGACCGAGGACAACCCCTGCGGCAACTATCGGATGGAGATCCTGGAGCTCGAGGCGCCGCCCGGACAGCACTGTGACTGATCGCAGCCCGAGCCCGGACGGCCTAGACACCGCTCCGCGGTGGCTTCGCCTGGGCGATGGCCGTCGTCTCGCCTATGGCGAGTACGGCGATCCAGCGGGGCGTCCGAGTCTTCACTGCCACGGTTTTCCGAGTTCGCGCATCGAGGCCGCGCTGCTGCACGCGGCGGCCATGGCGAGCGGGACACGACTCATCAGTGCGGATCGCCCAGGCTACGGCGACTCGGACCCGGACCGCCGACGGACCCTGCTGAGCTGGGCCGAGGATGTTCGGGCGCTTGCCGATCATCTGGCCCTGGAGCGAGTCGATCTGATCGGGTGGTCCGGCGGAGGGCCATTCGCTCTGGCCTGTCTTGCGCGCATCCCGGAGCGGATCGACGGCTGTGCGCTGATCTGCCCGTTAGGCCCCATCGATCGGGATGACGTCCGGGTCCAGATGCGTCTGGCCACGCGCCTGAGTTTTGAGCTGGCGCATCGCTCACCGGCACTTTCGTGGTTCCTCCATGCCCAGCCTCTGCCCGCGCTCATCTCCGTCTGGCCCGGCCTGATCGACAGGGTCCGCGCAGGCAATGCGGGTCCGGCAGATCGCCGCACCCTACAGGATAGACAGGTGCGGACTATTCTGAACCAGAGCGTCCAGGCGGCCATGCGCCATGGAGCGATCGGAACCCGCCAGGACCTGGCGCTCTACACCCATCCCTGGCAGATCGATTTCGCCGCGCTCGGCCAATCACTCGACCGGCCGATAGACCTGTGGCACGGTGACAGCGACAACACGGTTCCGCTCGCGCATGCGCACTGGTACGCCGCTCACCTGCCGGGATGCCGCTTGCGGATCATGCCCGGCGAGGGTCACTACTCGCTGCCGCTGCATCACGGTGTCGCGATTCTGCAGACGCTTCACGCCCGTCAAGCCTGAGGCGCGGCGCACCCAACGCAGTGCGTCGCTCGAAGACCCATCCGCGATGAACCAGGACGCGATCTAACGTCCTAGCTGGTTGAGATGAAACCGGTTGCGTAAGAATCCCTGAAAGTGCCCGACCTCTTGCAGGGCCAGTTTCAAACGGCCCTCCTCGATTCGATTCAGGTGATCAAGCGGCAGGAAATTGTCCGGTACGCGACCCTCCTCGATCGCGAGCAACTGAGCACGCAGCCGGAGGGTCACCAAAAAGTCGAACGCGGCAATCAGATTATCGGCCTGCTCCGCACGCAGGATCCCCGCCTCCTGCAAACCCAAGACGCGCCCGCGCGTTCCACCCTCGCCGACGCCGGCCTGCAAGGCCATGGCTTTGACCCCCTCGGTGATCGGAAAGATGCCGGCCTTCTTCAACTCGATCCCCCCGCTATGCGGTCCTCGCCGCTCCGGCTTGATGTTCCCGAGCAGGCTCAGAGGCGGCTTAAACCCCACCGCATTGCCGGCGCTATAGGCCAGGAACAGAGGATTGGCGCGTAGCTGTGCGGTGATGTGCGCCTTCAGCTCAGTCTCGAAGCAGGTGTCCCCGTACAGGGTACGCAGATCGAAAAACATACTGCCCGAGAGAATATTCTCGGGGCTCGGTGTCCTCAGCCACTTATCCAGAACACGCTTCCATTCGCCGAGACTGCGACGCCATCCCTCGTTTTTCGCCATGATGCCGCCGGCACAGGGCGGCACACCGATGCCAATCAACTCGTCGATCAGGTCCACGCTGAATGCCGCCAGGCGGTCCCGTTCGGCGGCGCTCAGATCATCCGCGTAGACGATCGCATTGTCCTGATCAGTGGAAAGCGTCTGCTCCTGCCGGCCCTCGCTCCCGAGCACCAGAAAGGCAAAGCGATCCGTCAGATCCGGATAGCGCGTGCTGCGCACCAACTCGATCAGACGGATCAGGATGCGGTCGTTCAGATGGGCGACGGTCTGCACCAGATCCTTCGTCGCCACACCCGTGCCGACCAGGTGCACCACGAGCTTCTCCAGATTCCCCTGAAGCACCTTCAACTCGTCGATCCCGGCCGCCTCCTCGATCTCCTTCATCAGAAGCTGCGGCGAGCGACTCTGAAAGCGCAAGGCGTCGGAGTCCGTGACGATGCCGCAGAGCTCACCCTGCTCATCCACCACGCACAACCGATGGATCCGCTGCCGACTCATCAGATACAAAGCATCAAAGAGATAATCGTCCTCCCCGATCGTCAGCAGCGGGCTGTTCATGATGTCGCTCACGCGCAAATCGGCCGGGTTGCGGCCTTGAGCCACCACCTTGTTGCGCAGATCGCGGTCGGTGACCATCCCAACCGGCACCTGATTTGCGCAGACCACAATGCTTGAGATGCGGCGCTCGCGCATCATGCCGGCGGCGACAACCAGCGACTCATCCTGCTCGCAGGTCACGACATCGCGCTGGCACAGATCCCTGACGGGGACAAAAAACACATTTTCGGCAGACATTGGGCCTCGATAAGGCGAGGTGAAGTCGGCGCATCCGGCGTCGACAAAGCGGTTCGGCGGCAACGCACAACGCGGCCGGGAAATGGTCCGGGAGCCCGATGGATGCAAATGGGCCGGCCCACGATCGTAAGCCGCCACTTTAGCTCAGGCGACCGGATCGCGCGAGATTCGGCCGGGCGATGCCACGGAACGAAAACCGGCCGAGCCCCGCGATTCGACCTGTGCCAGACGCTCACTTCGGATCGACCGGCGCATCGCCGTCTTCGCCCAAGACGAGTGACGCCGCTGCGGACAGGTTGAGCACCAAGGCACGCCGACAGCCTGCCATCATCGGCAAGTCGAGACTGACCAGCGTACCTGTCACCACCGCCGCACCGTCCCAGTCGTCAGCCTGCCTGGCCAGGGTCTGAAAGAGACGCGGTGCCTCACGAGCGACGACACGCACCTCCAGATTGAGATCCTGCGCGGCGTTGAAGAGCAAAAACTTGCTGTCCGGCAGCCAGGGATGGCGTTGTTTGTCCCAGATGTTGACCGGATCGATGAAACCGTTAACGCGACAGCGGCGCTGCGCACAGATCACTGGCCGCGAGCAGTGGCCGGGCACGCCGCAATACGCGTAGAGCTCGTCGATGCTCAACGCTCGGCCGTCCGCGCAGGGTTCCAGCCAGGGCACCTCCCGCTCATCCGCCGCGCCGGCAGTGCCGGACACCGTCATGATGGCGAGCGGCAAAAGGCAGCAGTTCAGCGCAGTCAAAGACAATGGCATGATTCACTCGCAACAGGACGTGTCTCCATGAACAGAGAATAGACAGTCCAACAGCGAAGATGAAGCGCCTCAGTCGGTGACGTCCGCTGGGGTACCGGCAACGCCTCTCCCTGAGCTGGAAGCAACTTGACGCGATGATGGAAGGCCGTTAAACGGTTCCATCGCCAATGGGTTGAATACATCCATGTTCTGCTCGTCGATCTGCGTCATCGACCGTTGCCAAGGCCAGCCTCTGCTTAGAGCACCCTCGCGCAGGATGTTGCCCGCCTATCGATCCGGCGCAAGGCCGCATCGCAAACCGAGCGATAAAACCTTGCCCAGCCCGGGATCTCGAAGGTGACGCGACAGCGTCCGGGACCGAGCGGGGTGACACGATGCCCGGTCGCATCGACGCCGGCGACCCGCCAGGCCCAGGCGTGCTCGGGCTCCCAGCGGGTGATCTCAAAGGGGAGCCAGAGGCCGACCGGGGTCTGAATCCGACCGTGCATGCCCGGACCGATCAGGGGAGCGGGTGCCTCGACCGCGCGCACGCTCGGCCCCCAGAGCGGCCATTCACGCGTGTCGATCAGGATGCGCCAGGCGACGCCGGAGGGGGCTTCGATGATTCGGTCGACTCGGTACACGGCATCAGCCCTCGGTGGGTTTCTCAAACACCATGAAGTGCTGCGTGGGCAGCATGTCACGCGTCGCGACCCACCGTAGTCCGACGGCTTCGAGCTCGGTGATCGCCTGCGCTTGGGTCATCTTGTGCAGCGGCTTGATGGGGACCGTGGGATCCTCGCCGCGGTACTCGATCAGAAAGACCCGTCCGCCCGGTCGCAGCGCACGGCGGATGCCCTGCATCATCTCAAACGGATGGGCGAACTCGTGATAAGCATCCACGAGCAGCACGGCATCGAGTTGATCAGGCGGTAGCTTGGGGTCGTCCTCGGTGCCGAGCACCGGGAGGACGTTCGCGATGGCGCGCCGGTCGATGCGCTTGCGCAGGACCTCAAGCATCTCCGGTTGGACGTCGACCGCGTAGACGCGACCCGTCGGGACGGCCTCGGCGATGCGGAAGGTGAAATACCCGGTGCCCGCGCCGATGTCGGCGACCTGCGCATCGGGCGCGAGCCCCATGCCATCCACCACCAGGTCGGGCTGCTCCTCGGAGACGCGGGTCCTGCGTTCCAGCCAGGCGGCACCCTGGTGGCCCATGACCTGCGAGATTTCACGGCCGAAATAGGTCTTGCCGATCCCGTCGCGGCTTGGTGCGTGGACGCTGTAGAGGCTGTCGGCAGCGAACTCTGGCAGGCCAACCGCGGGCAGCGCCGCGAGCAGGCAATAACCGGCGACGCGCAGAAGCGGATTCCAGTGTTTCATCAGGAGCGTTCTCCAAGGTCTTATGCCGCCACGTCGCATCACGGCGGGGCACCGCGATCCAGTCACGCCGGCGGTCTGTCCAGCACGCATCGGAGCAGGCTCAGACAGGTCATCGTGCTTCGGGTTTCACGGAGCGAGGCAGGACCGCTCACGGACTGTGCCGCTCGCACGCCGAAACCGACCGGATGATCCGTGACATCACGGCGCTCGCGGGCGGGATGAACCAGTTCTTCTTCATCCTCTCCCCCAAGCCACTCGACGCTCAGACCGTGGTCCGCATGAACCGCGAGACGCTTTACGGTGGCGCTGTCGTGGACACCGGCGGCGGGGCAACCGTCACCATCCCCGAACTGCCCGAATGCCGCTACGCGTCGGTCCTTGTGGTCGACAATGATCGCTACGCCCCTGTTGTCATCTATGATCCTGGCGTTCGCGCCATTCCGACCGATACCCGCTTCGTGATGCTGGAGCTTCGCATTCAGGTCTTCGACCCCGATGATCCGGCGGAAGTGACCAAAGTCAATGCGCCGCAGGACCAGTTCGTCACCACTGCGGCAAGTGCGGAGCCGGTTCCCCCTTTGATTGGGGACGTGACGAGCCTCGACACACTGCGTGAGCAATACAAGTCCGAAGACAGCACCATCCGCAGCGCCAACGCCACAATGCACGACGACGGCACCTTGACCGCCCATGTCTGCTCGAAGGCACTCTGCGGCGACGTACCCAATCGCCTGAACACGCCCGAAAGCTGGAGCTTCATCATACGCATCGATCGCCGCAGCCCGTCGGTCCTCGACAGCACCGACGTGCTGCCGGACGTCGTCCCGGTGAAGTGAGCGCGCCACCGTGCAGGCTGGCCGAAAGACCGATGCGTCTTACACCCGACGTCGCTCCGCTTGACCAAACCCGGACTATATTTAAGGTGTAAAGACGGCGCGCTGCCCATCATCCGGACAGACGCGTGCGCGTGCACTCTTTGCCCTCTTAGTCAGGAGGCTCTGTCATGTCGACGCCCTTCTTCTCGCGAGGTTTGAGCATTGGGATCTTCACTCTCGTCCTGCTCTGCGGAGTGTCTCTGTTGCCTGGAGTCGCCGGTGCCGACGCGGCATCGACGGATGACCTGCGGGCGCTGGTGGCACGCGATGACTGGGTGCTGGTCCGGGTGGAGCTGGCGTCGGCGCCAGCTGCCGCAGGTGTCAGTTTCTCAGCCGCGGAGGCCATGGCGCAGGAGAACGCGGTCGCGGACCTTCTCTTCGCCCTGCCGGAAGGGTCTTACGCCGATGTCGAGCGTATCACCGACGGATCGACCCTGGTCATGCGGGTGGATGCGCTGGGATTGAATGGGCTGCTGGTGTCCGGCACGGTCACAAGCGTCACGCCAGCGGTGGTGCCCGCGGCGATGCAGCGCGTCGCAGCCGGGTGGCTCCACACCGTCGCCGTTAAGCCCGATGGCAGCCTTTGGACCTGGGGCCATAACTGGGATGGCCAGCTCGGGGATGGCAACACGACGGATCGCGCCACACCCGTGTTGATCATGAACGGGGTGACCGCCGTCACGGCTGGTGACAACCACACAGTCGCACTGAAGATCGACGGCAGCCTCTGGGCGTGGGGGGACAACTGGAAAGGGCAGCTCGGGGACGGCACGACGACCGATCGCTCCAGCCCAAGGTCCGTGATGAATGGCGTGGGCGCGATCGCCGCAGGTGTTTCCCACACGCTCGCGTTGAGAACGGATGGCAGCGTCTGGGCCTGGGGATGGAACATCGACGGTCAGATCGGAGATGGCACAACGACCGATCGCTCCCGTCCAGTTGTCGTGATGAACGGCGTGAGCGCCATCGCTGGCGGCGGTTGGCACACACTCGCCCTAAAGACCGACGGTACACTCTGGTTGTGGGGGAGCAAATCCCACGGCCAACTCGGGGATGGCGCGCATGGCTGGGGTATTTATCGCACCACGCCGGCCTACCTGATGAACGGGGTGGTCGCTGCGGCGGCTGGCGCCAGCCACACGCTAGCCCTGAAGGCCAACGGCAGCCTCTGGGCGTGGGGGAATAACGAAGAGGGCCAACTCGGGGACGGCACGACCCGGGATCGCTTCCGTCCCATCCGGATAATGGATGGAGTCGCCGCCATTGCGGCCGGTTCTTACCACACCCTCGCACTGAAGCGTGACGGTAGTCTCTGGGCGTGGGGTAACAACGGGAGCGGCGAACTCGGAGACGGCACACGAACGCATCGCTACAGTCCCATCCACGTGATGAACGGGGTAGCCGCCGCCGCGGGTGGCGGTTCTCACACGCTCGGCTTAAAGATCGACGGTAGCCTGTGGGCTTGGGGGGATGGTTATTGGGGCCAACTCGGGAATGGCACGACCACACCGAGACTGCGGCCGGCCCGGGTCAGCGGCTTTGGTCCGGTCCTCAAACCTGCCGCACCGACGAATCTTGCGGCCAAGGCCATCTCTGGAACCCAGATCAATCTGACCTGGCAGGACAACAGCAGCAACGAGCAAGGCTTCCGCATCGAGCGCAAGATCGGCACGGCGCCCTGGGTGCAGATCGCACGAGTCGCTGCCGATACCACCAGCTTTGCAAACCGCGGACTCACACCGAACACCAACTACCGTTATCGGGTGCGGGCGTTCAATGCCGGCGGAACCTCGGCCTATGCGACGTCCACGGCGGTGAAGACGCCTCGTTAGCGCCGCTTGGTCGCGCGTACCCCGTCATCGGGGGTCTGACGCACGTCCGCATGGAGACACCGGTACGCGGATTCTGGGTCGTACCAGCGCCGCCGATCGACCGGTCGGGCACCACATCCGGGGACAGCATGAAGGCGGGGCGCACGTCGAGGCAGTGGCGCCCTTGATGACCACGACCCGATCGCAACGCCGCCATTACAACGACATCAACGCAGCGACATCAAGACGATGACGATGATAGTCGTTGATGCCGTTTCCGAGAGGTTGGCGTCGATCACAACGAGGAGGATGACGCCCGGGCAAGGAAGCGGCCAGGGCGATCGATAATGAGCGGGCGGCGGCCGCCGAATGCGCCAGTTTCCGGGCCACGCGACCGCGGCACCCGAGCACGTCGTTTCGACTTTGCCGAACTGCGCCTGTTGCGCCACACTGCCTGATGGAAACCCTGCATCTGCTCTCCACTCCCGCCGATGCCGACTCGTAGTTGACTGACCGATACCTGGCAATGAGCGGCGCCACACAAGGCCACCGCAAAGGAGATCGTGGCCCGCCTGATGCGAAACGGAACGCCGTTTCGCGCAACAGGTCCATAAAATATTCAACCATAGAGTTGATCACTTTCCTGGAATCTGCCAGCATCGCCGCCGACCAGCAGATTGCCCGAACCGCTGCAGGCAATTTTCCCGTTCGGATGCGAAAGGAGATGCCGCGCGGCAGGACGCCGCTTGCAAAGACCGTTTCGTTCGCCGAGCCGACGTCGGAGTCCGCCATGAATCGCACGCTTCTCCGCACCCTGGGCGCCATGCTGCTGGTCGGTGCGGTGACCACCGCCCTGCTCTACCGCGAGCATCTCGACATCGCGGCGCTGGAGGCTCAGGTCGGCGGCGCCGGTGCCGCAGCACCGCTGGTCTTCATCGGCCTCTATGCGCTGGCCACGGTCCTCTTCCTGCCCGGTGCGGTGCTCACCCTGGCCGGCGGCGCCCTGTTCGGCCCACTCT
>JBGSKP010000332.1:0-4285 GCA_041741175.1 Thiocapsa sp.
ACAACGGTGTGCAACTGCCGGTCAAGGAGTACAAGGACGGCCAGTTGATCGGCACCGAGATGATTTATACCGATTACCGGTTCGATACGGACGACGGCAAGGCCCACTTCATGCCGGCGCCCTGGAACGGGATGCCGCAGACCGTCGCGTCGCAGCGCGAGAAATACCGCTTCTGGGTCAACAACGGCCGCACCAACCACATCTGGCAGACCGCCTACCATGACCGCCTGCTGCCGTTCCGGCGCGATCGCTTCCCGATGTCGCCGCTGGAGATGAATCCCGAGGATGCGGCCGAGTTAGGCATCACGGCCGGCGACATCGTCGAGCTGCACAATGACTACGGCGCTGCATTCGCGATGGCGTATCCGGAGCCGGACATCGGGCGCGGGCAGTTGTTTATGATGTTCGGCTACGACAACGGCGTGGTCGGCGACGTCGTCACACCCTGGACCGACCGCAACCTGATCCCCTCCTACAAGGGCACCTGGGCGGACATGCGCAAGGTCGGCAGTATGCGCGACTACAAGCGCACGGTGTCGTTCAAGCGGCGGCGCTTCGACCTCGCCTGAACAGGGCGTTGCGGCTCTCCGGCGCGCGGCTTTCCAAAAGCGGGGATCGAATTCCCGCTGGTTGTAAGGCCGCGCATCGGAAGCCGTGCGGCCGGCGTCCAGTCTTCAAGACAGCTCGCCGATGAAGAGCCGGGCCAGCAGGGCCATCGAGAAGGGTTTCACGCCCCGGGTGATGAAGAGCGTGACACCGACACCGCGCCAGTGCTTGGTGACGCCCTTGAGCGCCTTCAGGTCGATCTTCAGCCGCACCGGGATGATCATCAGCTCGATGCCGCGACCGGCAGGTTGATCTGTGCGGCCTCGACCGCCGCGATCGCATGGACGGCGCCGGGCGCGAGGTGACCCAGCCCGATGCCGATCAGTTTAAGACCATCAAGCGGATCGTCTGCCGCAGGTGCGCAACCCGGCGTCGGCAAGTCGATTCAGGGGCCGCCGACGTTGCGCCGATCATTAGAGCGCAAAGTCACCACCGTAGGGCTCGGGTCCTTCCACGACCGGCAGGGTCAGCTCGTTGCCCCAGTGCGACCAGCCGCCGTTGTAGAGCCGAACGTCTTCGTAGCCGAGATACTTAAGCTGCAGGTAGGCCAGGCCCATCCGGAAGCCATCATGGCAGTAGACATAGATCCGCTTGTCATTGGGGATGCCGGCATAGAGTGCGGTCAGACTCTCGTCGCTGCGCCATTTGCCGGTTTGTCCATCGACACCGTCGAGACTCACGACGTTGACGGCGCCCGGAATGTGGCCGCCCATGATCGAGTGTCGGATTACCTCGCCGGTATACATGTCGTTCGGGCGCGCATCGAGCAGGACCACCTCCGGATCGCGGCGCGAGACGACATCGTCGTAGACGGCGGGCCATTCGATGAAGAGCGCCGGGTCGGCGTCCTTCAGGGTCACCGTGCCCGCTGCTTTCGGCGGCGTCGTTTCTTTCTCCAGCTCGTTGAAGCCGCTCCACTCGATGGTCCCGCCGTTGAGGATCTTCACCCGCTCCATGTCGAAGCCGTATAGGTCGAGCAGGAAATACAGACGCGCCGCAAGCGCCGTGCTGGAATCGTCATAGATCACGAGTGTCGAGTCGTCGTTCACGCCCCAACCGCGCAGGGTCTCCTGGAAGGTCTCGCGGGAGGGAAAGCGCATGATCGGGCTGGCGGCGTTGTCGCCGAGGTCCTTGAAGCGCTGGACCTGGACCGCGCCCGGGATATGTCCGACGGTGAAGAATCGATGGGGGTGATAACGCACCTCCAGAACGATCAGGTTCTCCTCGTCCAAGCCGTCCGCGAGCCAGTCGGCATCGACCAGGAAATCAGGATTGGCGAGCGCTTGGATGGGCGCGAGCACTAACGCGAGCAGCGCGGCGAACCCGAGTGGCAGGAGTGCTCGATACATCCTGTGCGACATGAAGGTCTCCTCTGATGGCTTGTTGAGTCGTTGGGTGGTGTTGCAGGCCGGGCACATCCCGTGCGCCGACCCGGAAGTTCGGTCAATAGCCGGACTTCGCATTCACACCGACCGTGACGGTATTGAAGTCTTGGTTGTCGGTGCTGTCGATCCGTTGGTTCCAGGCGGCCAGCAGCTCGGATCGATCGGTCAATGCATACTTTACGCCGAGACTCCAGTTGTCCCAATCACGATCGTAGAGGGCGCCGTCGACGACCCGGCCGTAGACGGCAGCGTCGCGATTCTGTCCGTAAGCGGCGATGATCCGAAAGCGGTCGATCCCGTAAATGCCGTTGAAATAGAGGTTACGCCCGAGACCGAGGGAGTCGGCGTCCTCGTAGAAGGCGGATAGAGAGAAGGTCTGGTCGCCGAGGAAGGGGCCGAATTTATAGCGTCCGGCGACCTGCCAGGCGTTGCCGTTGTCGAGAGTCGATCGGGAGATTCGATCCGCCTCGATCTCGAGTTAATGACGGTAACGAAACCGACGATCGAGTGCGTGTCCGCGCCTGCCGATCACCCGAGTGGCATTCGCCCCACCGGAAGTGGTTGCCGGCAAGCCCTCACGCCTCGCCGATTCGATCGAGCTCACGCTGCAATTTGAGGCGATCGAGTGAGGCGAAGGGAAGGGCGACGAAGATCTTGATCCGGTTCTCCATTTCGCGAAATGCGACGCGGAATGCGGTGAGACGGGTCAGCTCATCCCCTTCCACAGCGGCCGGGTCTTCCGTGCCCCAATGGGCTGTCATGGGCTGGCCCGGCCAGATCGGACACACCTCGCCCTTGGCCTTGTCGCAAACCGTGAACACAAAATCCATGACCGGCGCGTCGGGTTGTGCGAACTCAGACCAGTCTTTGCTGCGCAAACCGTCGGTGAGATAGTTGTTGCGGCGCAGCAGATCCAGTGCTAGAGGATGAACCTCGCCCTTCGGGTAGCTTCCCGCGCTGAAACCGCGGAAGCGGCCAGAGCCCCACCTCTCAATGATGCGTTCGGCGAGAATGCTGCGCGCGGAGTTACCGGTACAGAGGAATAGAACGTTGTATGGATTGACGCTCATCGGTGAATTGGCTCTTGCAGTTGATGTTGAGCGAGCCCTAAGCCGGGTGCTCGGGCCCTGGTCGGGCTTCGACCACGTTGCCGTCGAGAGCAGGACCGCGTTCGGCAGGATCATCTGCCCAGTAGTGTCTGCTTACTCGGACTCTAAGGGTCTGTCGGGTTGGACGGCGCTCGGAGACGCCTCGATCTGAAGCGTTTCAGTGGGCCGCATGGACGCAGGAGCCAGAGTTTGCCCTCGCCCTCGCCCTATCCGTCGCATCAATTGTCGAGGAAGGTTGCCCTCGGAAACACATGAATCTTTTGTGACGACTCGGCCGAGGGCGGTCTGCTGGGTTCACATTCAGTATCCAGGTGTCGATAGCGGGTCTGCGAGTCATCCGCCCGTCATCGACATGAATCGGATGACCTTCTCCGGGCGCTCGTTGAACTCGTGGCGCTCGGGTTTCAAGGCAATGGCGCGTTGCAGATGGTCGAGCAAGGCGTCATCCCCGATCCCTTCGCGCAGGAGCGGTCGCAGCGCGTAGCTGCTGTCCTGACCGAGACAGAGATACAGCGTGCCGTCGACCGTGAGGCGCACCCGGTTGCAGGTCTCGCAAAAATGCTGCGAGATCGGGGTGATGAAGCCGATCCGGGTCTCGGTCGCGCCGAGGCGGAAGTAGCGCGCCGGACCGCCGCCCGGAAGGATGTCCGGGATCAACGTGAATCGCTGCTCCAGGCGGCGACGTACCGTTTGTAGATCGAGATACTGATCCCGCGCGGCTTGACCGGTCGCGCCCATCGGCATGGTCTCGATCAGGCGCAGCGTGAAGCCGTTGTCCGCGCAGTAGCCGAGGATGTCCTCGATCTCCTCGTCGTTGACGCCGCGCATGACGACGGTATTGACGCGAATCGGGGCGAAGCCGACCGCGCGTGCCGCCGCGATGCCGCGCAGCACCTTGTCGAGATCGCCTCCGGTCACCTGCTTGAAGACCTCGGGGCGCAGGCTGTCGAGGCTGACATTGAGCCGCCGCACGCCGGCACGATAGAGCGGCTCGGCGAGCGATTCCATGCGGGTGCAGTTGCTGGAGATGGAGAGATCATCCAGGCCGGGGAGGGCCGCCAGCCCGGCGGCCAGATCGGGAAGGTTTCGCCGCACCAGCGGCTCGCCGCCCGTGATGCGTACGCGGTTTACCCCCAAGGCCGTGAAGGCTCCAACCACCCGGCCGATTTCCTCGAACGTGAGCCA
>JBGSKP010000333.1:0-14012 GCA_041741175.1 Thiocapsa sp.
CCGTGACCGGCCGCGATCAGCGCCATGATGCGTTGATCGTCCTGATCGACAAAGGCCGCACGCGATTGGGTAAAGAGGTTGAAATCCTGAGGCGCACCGTACCCGCCCGCGACCAGTCCGCGGACCTTAACGGCACGCACCAGCGTGCGCCGCATGCCAACCTGTTCGCGGGCATCGACCAGATAAAGCAGCCGATGCGGGTCCTCGTCCGGGATCTTCGATTTGCGCTCGACCCAATCGACCCAAGTGCGCAGATCCTGGGGCAGAGCCGGCGCGCCTGTCCGCATTCCAAGTGACACTCCTGTTACCATCCCGGGCGTCGTGCCGCCGCCGACTCGATTGCCCGCCGGCCCGGCAGACACCGCCAACAAGACCGCCGCGACATGTTTGCAGTTGTACCCGACCGGACAGGAGCACTGACCGACTACCTTCAGTGATCCATCGGCCTTCTGGCCAAGCTGCACCATGCACTGATAGATCCGACCACCCGATCCGCGCACACGTCCTGTCACAAAATCGCGCGCAGGATCCTGATCCGCGCCAAGCACGCGTCGCTCTTTAACATAACGCTGACCGCGCTCCACGAAGATTGCCGAGATGGCCTGTTTCAACTGGTCTGGATGCAAAGGAAAAGAGACGGAAGGCATAGAGAATCTGGGTGGTTACCCTGGTGCAGCAACGCGACGAGGGGCGCGTCGGATCGATAAAGAACGGCGTCGAAGACGACAAATCAATGGCGCCAGAGAAGATCGTCGACGTAGCGCCTGATGAAGCGGTGTCCCGGTGTGCCAATCGAGGTGAATTCGAGGTTGGTGCGATACATGCCGTGACTTGGCTCGGTCCGCAGCACTCGTGCGTAGATCTCGGTGGCCTGGTCGGTGCCCAGATCCGGAACAAAGTTAATGATCAGCTCCGAATAAGCCGGCAAGTTGATCGAAAGATCGGCGTTCATTCCGAAATAACCCAGGTCGTTGGCCTTGCCGAAAAAACGCCGCGAATGGATCTGCTTGGATTCGACTCGGCGCACCGCGATCGGGAAATCCACCAGGACGCGCGGCGACCGGCGGACCTCCACCTGGGGAACCTCGCAGCGAATGGGGCCGCGAACCGCGAGCAATTCATAGAAGGTGATCTCTTGCACCTTGCCTTTGACAAACACGCAGTGCGCTCGACTGACATCGATATGCTCGCGCGCGGACTGATAGATGAAGTCGCTGATCAGCACCTGGCCGCGCAGACTGAAGCAATCGAGCCGCGCCGCCAGATTCACGGCGTCGCCGATGACCGTGTACTCGCTGTGCAACCGCGACCCGAAGCTGCCCGCCATCATGCGCCCACTGCTCAGCGCAATTCCGGCGTAGATCACCGGATCTCCCACGGCTTGATTGTCGTGGTTTAGCTCGGTCACGGCCTGCTGCATCTGCGCCGCACAGAGCAGCGCGCGCATCATGTGGTCTTCGCGTGGCACGGGGGCGCCGAAGACGGCCATCACGGCATCCCCCATGAATTTATCGACCACCCCGCCGTTATGCCGAACCACCTCGACCATCCGCGTAAAGTACAGATTGAGGATCCGGATCACGGTCTGCGGGGGATGGGTTTCGGTCAGCATCGTGAAGCCGCGGATGTCGGCGATCAGGATCGTCGCCTCGATCTCCGTGATCGGCTGGGATTCCAGCAAAAACGCATCCAGAAGCGGGTTGAGCCCTTCGCTGACAGCCGCTTGGTAGTCATCTGGGCGTTGCG
Organism: Thiocapsa sp.; assembly: GCA_041741175.1. GTDB lineage: Bacteria > Pseudomonadota > Gammaproteobacteria > Chromatiales > Chromatiaceae > Thiocapsa. The sequence continues at coordinate 1,747 of JBGSKP010000333.1, forward strand.
CGCCGTAGACATCCCGCATCAGATCCGAGATACCGTCGGCAAGCCATTGTCTATCTCGGTGCTTCATTGGTCGTCATGCTGCGAGACTGCGTTGAAGTCCTTCTATCATTAAGAATGGCACAGTTATTGAGTTTTTTCATGGGTTAAAGGGGGCGATGCTGTCAACCTGAAGGCTTTCTGGGCAGACGTCCTGCCCGCTTGCAATCAACCCCTCGGAGACCCGTCCAGATGGATCGTTTCACACGTAACTACAGCATCGCGATCGGTATTCTCGTAATCGGCGCCCTAGCGTTCTGGATCAACTCGACCTGGAAACCGGACGTCTGGGACCTCGACTCGGTGCTCGCGTCCGACCCCAAAATTTCCAGTTATCCCTACCGGTTTCGCGTCGTGTCACTCGAGAACGGGGTCGCGACCCTCTCCACGCCGCGCTCGTTCGATATCCCCGCCTACCGCTTTCTCGCCATCATCCACCCGAATCTGACGAACAAGGCCGACAACGATCCCGAGGTGATCGCCGCTCAGCAAGACCTTATTGACCATCAAAAGCATGCTCAAGGTCTGATTCTGGCACAACCGCAGGTCGAATCCGTCCAATGGGAGCTCGACACCCAGTGGCTCGCGGCGCGTGGCATCAGCGTCCCGAACACGCCCTGACACCACCTGACACCACACCTGGTGCTGCCTGATACCACCGGTCGCGACGGGCACTCGGCAGGCGACAACACCACGAGGCACACGGCGTCCCGGCCCCCCGGGCGTTCACCTGACTCGCCCGGACGCTTGGGGCACGCTTGGGCCTGATTGAGCAGACGGCGGACAAAGTCGCTATACTCGCCCGCTTCTGGTCAGACGGGCCGCAGTGGGGGCCGTCTGGGTGAAGCGCAGCCCGGTGAGCCTGTATCGAATCGATCCAGTTGCGCCCGGATGCCCCTTCGGAAGTCGACACGCAATCTGGAGCGCCCGATGCACGGCAACCTCTCTGGCCCCACACCGTCCACCCCGCGCCTGGGCCGACACCTGAGTCAGCGCCGGCGCCATCTTTACAATCTGCTCGGATGGCTCTGCTTCGGTCTGGGTTTTCTCGGCATGCTGCTGCCGCTGATGCCGACGACGGTCTTCTGGATCTGTGCGACCTGGCTGTGGTTGCGCAGCGCGCCCAGACGGGTGGGTTTTCTGGTGGAGCATCCGCGCTTCGGGCCATCGATCCGAGGATTTTTGGAACGCGGAGAGATCTGCCGCACCGGCAAGACGGCCGCCATCGGCAGCATGGCAATCAGTTGGTCGGTTTGGTACGGGCTGACGGCCCCGAGCCTCGTTCTCGCCTTGGTGGTCGCAGCGATTCTCGGACTGGTCGCCCTCTGGATTGGAACACGGGCAGAGGGTCCCAAGCCGCAACCCGTCCGGGTCACCTTGGATCTCGGATCTCCGAGGCAACCCGAAAACACATCCAAACCCTCGGGCACGCGACCGCACTGATCGGGATGCGGTACCCCGAAAAGAGCGGCCGAGTCCTCGGCTTTTGCTCAGGCGTAAATGAGCTCGGACCAACGACCCTCGTCGATCAGTTGCGTCTTCGTCTTCTTCCACTCCTCCGGCGACCCCGCCCGCGTGCCCATCACCTTGTCGAAGACTTCGGCGATCTTGCCCAGACCCGATAGAAACACATAGGTGTTGGGATCCTTGATGAGATGTAGCGCCTCGTCTGCGTTCTCTTCAAGACCGTGCGCCAATGCCTGAGAAGATGTCATCAGCGGACGTGTGCCGAGCGCCCGGAATGCTTTGAAGGTCTTCTCATCGTAATAGTTGGCGAGATCGGTGGTCTCGTCATTGGTGTACATGAGATCCAGGCCGCTGCGGCCTCCGTAATAGAGGCGTACCTGCCCGTTCCAATCGCCCCTGCGTTCATAGATCAGCTGAGCGAAAGCGCGGAACGGCGCAATCCCGGTGCCGGTTCCGATCATCAGCAGATTGGAACGATTGTCGAGAGGCATCTTGAACGGGCTGAGATAAGGACCGCTGATGATCAGGCTGCTGCCCGGTTTCGCATCGCACAGATAGTTCGAGGCGATGCCGGGATAGCGCTCCCCGCTGACTTCGTCGATGTAGAAGCAGCGACGCACCAGCAGGTCCAGATCGACCCCGATACCGAGCGGGATGCTCCGCGCGTTGGCAATCGAGTAGCGCCGGACATGGTAGGCATTACCGAACGGATGCGGGCCGGCCACAACGACACCGATGCTTTGGCCTTCGACGAACTGGAAGGCCGGGTCAGCCACCTGAAGGGTGATATGGCGGACTTCCTCCGCGCTCTCGGGTGTGATTCGTCTGGAATCCTTGATGAATGCCTGAGTCGTCGGACCCAAATCGGCCGGGGCTTCGCTCATTGTTTAGGTGCTCCTTCGATCTTGCGGCCTGTGAACCGCCGAGACGCGATTGATGATGGTGAGAATGGATGGTGAGTGGTGGTCAGTCGCTGCTCAAAACCGACTCGGCGTCTCAGTGCCGCTCGCAGCTCCCGCTGCCGCACGAGCAACCACCATCGTTGCGGCGAAAGGGGCCAAGCTCCGGATGACGGGTAGCGAATGCGGCATAGATCTGCTGGACCCAGACCCAACCGATCAGCACCGCAAAGATGATCAGCGAGGCCAGGAGGAAATTAACCATGCGAGCCTCCGAGGCCGGCAAAGCCCATGAAGGCAAGCGACAGCAGGCCGGCCAGCATCAGACTCATGGCCGCACCCTGGCTGACGCTGGGTACGCGCGCCAGCGCGAGTTTTTCACGCAACCCGGCCATCAGCATCAAGGCCAGCATGAACCCCACGCCGGCACCCGACGCATAGACCAGGCTTTGAACGAAGTCGTATTCCTTCGCGGTCTGAAACAGCGCCAATCCAAGGATCGCGCAATTGGTGGTGATCAGGGGCAGGAAAATGCCGAGCGACCGAAAAAGCGCTGGACTGTAACGCTTGACCAGCATCTCCACGAGCTGTACCGCCGAGGCGATGACGGCGATGAAGCAGATGAGCCGAAGGAACAGCAGATCCAATTCAGTCAACAGCCAATTGATGCCGTAAGCGCTGACCGAGCTGACGAGCATCACGAAGATGACCGCGAGACCCATGTTCCAGGCGGTCTCTTTTTTCGAGGAGACGCCGAGAAAGGGACAGATCCCGAGAAACAGCGCCAGGACGAAGTTGTTGACGACGGCGGCGTTCAGAAAGATCAGATAGAGCGATTCATCCTGCATTGGCAGCGACCCCGGATTGTTGCATGACCTTGCGCTCTTTGCGCAGACGCAGCCAGTTGAAGAGCAGCAGCCAGGTCCCGAGCACGAAGAAACCGCCCGGGGGCAGGACCATGATGACCCAGGGTTGAAAGCTCTCGCCGAACAGGGAGATGCCGAAGAGGCTCCCGTTGCCAAGGATCTCGCGCACGGTGCCGAGCGACAGCAGTGCCAGGGTAAAGCCGGCGCCCATTCCGAGACTGTTGATCAGCGTGGTCTGCAGGCGCTGCTTGGAGGCGTACGCCTCGGCACGTCCTAGGATGACGCAATTCACCACGATGAGCTGAATAAAGGCGCCAAGCGCGGCATAAAGCTCAAGACTGATCGCCTGGATCCCGTAGTCCACGACGGTCACGAAGGTCGCAATGATGACGATATAGCTCGCAATCCGCACCTGCTTGGGGATCCAGTTGCGCAGCAGGGACACCAGCGCGCCAGAGCCGACCAGCACAACGGTGGTGGCCAGGCCCATGCCCAGTGCGTTGATGGCGGTGTTGGTCACCGCCAGTGTCGGACACATGCCGAGCAACATGACGAAGACCGGGTTTTCTTTCCACAGACCCCGGATGAAGGTGTCCGCGGTGAGCGTCTCCTGCGGATTCAGAACGAGGGCGGGCGGACGGACGCTCGCGCTTCGGTTGGGCGATTCAGCCATGCAAAAGCCTCCGCGTCAGTTTCGTTGCGACAGGGTTGCCAGCTCGCGCTGGATGGCCGGAACGGCGCGCATCGCGGCCTGGTTCGCCGCCTTCCCCATCGCGCGCGAGGAGATGGTTGCGCCGGTGATGGCGTCGATCTGCCAGGGTTCGGTCTTGGTGCCGTGCTTCACGGTCACGATGGGGTTCGCGAGCGCCGTGCCCTCGGCATTGAGCCCCGCATCGAGCGCCTCGAAGTTCCTCAGGAACTCAGGATCGCTGTCGAGCTTGTCGCCGAATCCGGGCGTCTCATTGGATTTCAGCACTTTGCTGCCGACGATGCACCGACATTCGGGATCGTAGGCAAACATGACCCGCACCGGACCGGCATAGCCCGAGGCGATGCCGATGAAGGCCAACCCCTTGAGCCGGTTCTCGGCGTCGTAGGCCGCATAGATCGGGTCGCCGCTGACGCGCGCTTCCGCCGGCACCAGCCGACCCTCGGCTGTGATCAGGAAATCACGCTTGGCGACCGCCCCGGGCAGGACCCGGAAGACCGCCTTTTCGGTCAGGATGCGTTGCTTCTCGGCGATGATCGGTTGGGTGAACTGTTCGACCAGCACCACCAGCAGACCCGAGATCATGGCGATGCCCCCGAGTGTGCGGAGCATGGCCCACGACGGCGTCGCTGCGGGTTGAAGCGGCGCCTGCGGTTGAACGTGCGCGTCGTTGCTCATCGGCTCATCGTCCCCGGCCCTTTCCGGCCGCTCCGTAGACCCGCGGCTGGGTCCAGCTCATGATCAAGGGTCCAAGCGCATTGGCCAGCAGGATCGCATACATGATCCCTTCGACCAGGCCACCGAACAGTCGGATAAACACCGTCAAGGATCCGATAAAAAGCCCGTAGACAATGACACCGCTGGTGGTGACCGGCGAGGCCACCATGTCGCTCGCCATGAACCAGGCCCCGAGCATGAGTCCGCCCGAGAAGAGCACGAACCAGGGGCTCGGGTAGAGGCTGGAGTCCATCAGCCAGAAGGGCAGCGCGGTGAAGGCCGCACCCGCCATCACCGCGACCGGGATGCGCCAGTCCAACATGCGTTTCGCGGCCAACCAGAGACCGCAGATCAGGATCAGGAGCGCCGAGGTCTCGCCGGCGGAGCCCGCGATCATGCCGGTAAAGACATCGGTCACCGGCAGCTCGATGTGCTGGAACTTCTGCAGGGCCAAGGGTGTGGCCCCGGTCCAGGAATCGAGCTGAAGGTCCGCAATCCAATCCGCGACCGGGATCGGCTGCATGAAGGGCAGCGTGAAGGTCGAGGGGATGACCTCCGTGAAGCGACCGGGCGCGAACGCCGGCGTCCAGGCCGTGATCGCCACCGGGAAGGCCGCCTGCACGAAGGCGCGTCCGACCAGTGCCGGATTCATGACGTTGTAGCCCAGTCCGCCGAAGAGCGCCTTGCCCAGGGCAACGCCGACGAAGGCCGCGACAGCCGCCATCCAGAGCGGAAAGCCCGGCGGCAAGGTCAGACCGAGCAGGATGCCGGTGATGACCACGGACCAATCCGAGACGGTATTGCCCCGCCCGCTCGCCCGCGCGAAAAACCACTCGGTCGCGATCGCGACACCCGTCGTGGTCAAGAGCAAGAGCAGCGCGCTCAGCCCGAACTGAAAGACCGCGAAGGCACAGATCGGCAAGAGCACAAAAACCACATTGCGCATGATCTTATCGACGCTGATCGCCCGCTTCAGATGCGGGGAGGTTCTGATTTCGATCGGTTTAGGCATGGCGGCTGGTCCTTGGGAGTGCCTCCAGCCTCCAGCCTCCAGCAAGTCTTGCCCGGAGTTAACGGCAAGGGCTCCGGCGAAATCGCACTGCGGCGGGCAAACAGCTCGATGCCGGGGGACCCCCAACGCCGAAAAAATGCCGACCGTAGCAGGAGGCTGGAGGCAGGAGGCTGGAGGCTGGAAGCTGGAAGCTGGAGGCTGGAAGCTGGGGGCTGGTGGCTCACAGCGACAGGCGGTGCGCCGACAGTCGACGGCTATTGGAACAGTCATTTCCGCTGGTCCCGATTAATGGATTTGGCGATCCGGAAATACTGCGTCAGCGGGATGTTGGACGGGCACACATAGGCGCAGCAGCCGCATTCGAAGCATTGATTCAGGTTGAATTCCTCGGCCATGCGCTCGTACTGGCGGGCGAGTGCCAGTTCCCCGAGCATGGACGGATTGAGCGAGACCGGGCACGCCTTAAGACATTCGGCGCACTTGATGCAGGGGTAGACCTTACGTCGGTCCAGATCCGGGTCTTCCCGCTCCAGGGCGACGACGCCCGAGACGGCCTTGGTGACGGGCACATCGAGCGAGGCCACCGCCATGCCCATCATGGGACCGCCGAGGATCACCTCGCCAACTCGGTCTGCCGCGAGCCCGACCTGTCCGAGCAGAAACCGCAAGGGTGTGCCGATGGGGACCATGAAGTTACCCGGGTTGGCGACCGCCGGACCGCTTACGGTGACAACACGCTCGATCAGCGCGCCGCCTCTCGGCAGCAGATCGCCCATCTGAGCAAGTGTGCCGACGTTGTAGACCGCCACGCCGATGTCTGCCGGCAGCCCGCCGATCGGAACCTCTTTGCGCAGGAGGCTCTTGATGAGCATCTTCTCCGCGCCTTGCGGATACTTGGTCTCGACGGCCTCCGCGGTGATGGGTAGATCCTTCGGCAGGACCGACCGCAGATGAGCGACCGCATCGAGCTTGTTGTCCTCGACGCCGATGATGGCCCGTTTGGCGCCGGTCGCCTTGAGCGCAAGCTTGATGCCGCGGATCAGGGCATCGCTCTGCTCGAGCATGATCCGATGGTCGCAGGTCAGATACGGCTCGCACTCGCAGCCGTTGACGATGACCGTGTCGATGACCTTGCCCGCGGGGGGCTTCATCTTGACGTGGCTCGGGAAGGCCGCGCCCCCGAGTCCGACCAGTCCGGCATCCTGCACGGCCGCGACGATCTCCTCGGGCGTCATGGCGTCGAGGTCGCGCTCCAGTTCGTAAAGGACCTCTTGGCTCGCGGCCTCGTAGACCTTGAGAAAGATCGCTTGAGTCTTGGGTCCGTCGGCTGTGGGTGTCAGTGCGATCGCCCGGATTACCCCGGTCGCCGGGGCATGCATGGGCACGGAGACGAAACCCTCGGCGCGGGCAATCGGCTCGCCACGCACCACCTCCTGGCCGACCTTTACTAATGGAACGGCCGGCGCGCCCTTATGCTGGACGAGCGGGATGACCAGCTCGGGCGCAAAGGGAAGCCGCCGGATCGGCTTGTCCGCCGTCAACTCCTTATGCTCGACCGGGTAGATACCGTGGTCGAAGGTGCGGTGGCGTTGGAAGAGACTGAAAAGACCCATCACTGATACTTCGCAGCCCGCTTAAGCAGTTTCTCCAGGCCCGCCTCGGCCGGATTCCAAGGCGTCCCCGGGTGGATGCAGCCGGCGGTACATTTTTCGGCGGCTTTGACGATGTCCTGGTAGGTGCCGCCTTTGGGATCGCTCACCTCGATCCTCTTATCCGCGTTGTACTTGAAGATCTTCGGATTGATGGTAATGCACTCATCGCAAGCGGTGCATTCCGGGGTTTCGACCCAGACCGGTTCCCAGTCGGTCGCCGCGCCGTTGCCCGAACCGTTGCTGCCGGCTGCCGCGCCACCGTTGCCGTTGCCGCCGCCCGCAAAGAACCCGAGCGCTCCCACGTCACCGCCGGCCATCGCGAGCAGGCTGCTGGTGAGCTTCTGCGCCATCTCGGCCTTGGCCTGGTTACGCACCTGCTCGACATCGACCTTATTGAGATGCCCGCAGATCCCGCGAAGCTGGGTCCAGAAGGCGCGGCGCTCTTCGCAGGAGGTCACCAGCTCTTGGGAAACCAGGACGCGCATCAAGCGGTTCTTGCCGTCCACGCCCCAGACGTAGGGGAAGTGTCCGATGCGCGCGTCCTCGTCCATCTCCAGGAACTCGGCCATGGGGATCATGGAATCGTTCCAGGTCTCCGGCGGGGCCTTGCGGAAATGCTTGCGGAAACGCCCCTCGGTCATGGCAAAGTCGGCGAAGGTGAAGGGAACATCCATCTGCGCGGGCTCACCCTTCTCGTCGGTATACTTCAGCGTCCAACTGATCCAGTCCCGGTCGATGTCGGGGTTGCCATCGATGGAGCAGCAGTCTTCGAAACTGGTGCCGGCATCCGGATCGAAGCGGAACAAGGGGTAAGCACGCGACTCAACGGCCATGCGGCTCTGATGCATGGACATATCGTCGCCGATGCCGTGCTCGGGTTGGCAACTGGTATAGATGTTGAACAGGGCCGGATGACGGGCGTTCAGGCCGTCGATGAAGCCTTCGAGCAGGTGCGTCATGTTGCCGGCTGCACCGTTGAGCACAAAGCTGGTGCGATGGGCCATGCCGATCAGGCCCATTTCTTTTCGGATCTCGGTCTTGCCCTTGGCGGTCTTACCGTAGGGTGCCATGTCGGCGACCTGGCCGATGAAGCCAGAGGTGCAGGACTGACCGCCCGTGTTGGAATAGACCTGGGTGTCGAGCACCAGGATCTTCACCGGATGGCCCGTCATGAGTGCGCGAGAGAGGTTCTGGAAGCCGATGTCGTACATGGCCCCGTCGCCGCCAACCGCGACGACTGGCGGACAGAGCAGCCATTCCTCGTCGGTGAAATCCTTCCAGCCGAAATAGGTGAGGTATTCACCGTGCTCGGCCGCGTTATAGCCACCATCCAGTTCCAGGCGTGCCATGCGGATCGCCTTGAAGCCGTCGCCCATCTTGCGCATGTGGCCTTCGAAAAGACCGAGCGCCATCGAGGACGAATCCTGGAACAGGTGGTTGGTCCAGGGGAAAGGATAGGGATTGAAGGGGAAGGTCGCACCCCAGACCGAGGAGCATCCGGTCGAATTGACGATGCCCATCGCCGAACGCGGCTGCGTGGCGATGTACTGAGCCTTCAGATGACGCAGCGTATCGAGCAGACCCGTGACCCAGGTCAGCCACTCGGGGTCGACCGGCTCGGCGCTGTGATCTTGATCCAACTCGGCCGAGAGATCGGAAAGCCGAAGGTCGGCGTCCTTATGTGCGCTGACCGCCTTGCTGATGGCCGCGGTGTTGCTCAGATCGATCTTCGCAGCCAGCTTTAACCGAACGTGGGTCTCGAGCCGGTTGATCAGGTCGTCGAGTTCGCCGAGGTGGCGCCTCACGCGGGTCTGCATCAACGCGGCGACCGTGGCGGTGAAGAGGTGGATGACGGTCTTCTCGCCGCAGCCCATGCAGGCGCCGTCGCCCGAGATCATCGCCTGGTAATTGGACTTGTCGAGCAGCAGGGTCTCCAGGGCGCCGATCTTATCGTCCAGATCGTCGATGCGGATGAAGTCCGGCTCGGTGGTCGGCAGGTCGAGCCAGAAGTCCCACTTGGCACGCATCTGCTGAATGCTCTGCGTGGTCTGAGGCTCGGAGACCAGCGCGCCGTCGTCGCAGACCTCGATGCATTCCATGCAGCCCTTACAGGTGTAGGGGTTGACGGTGATGCTGAAGAGTCCGCCGCTGCCTTTCCGCTTCTTCTCGCGGTTGCTCCAATAGGGCTTGGTGACGGCGAATTGATAGTCGCCGAGGGCCTGCATCATGAGGCCGAATTCCTGCTCCATGACGGCCTTTTGCTCGGGCTCTCCCTGATAGGCGGCGAGGGTTTCGAGCACCGCGCGGTCCATCAGCTCACGCATGTCGGCGGCATCGCCGGCGGCTTCGATCAGCTTGCGCAGGCGCTTCTCCACGCTGCGGGTTTCGCGACGCAGATGCTGAGTGGGCATGCCGCGCTCGACCTTGGCGATGGCGGCGGCGAAGACGTCGGAGACCTTGTTCACCAGACCCGGGATGGCGCTGTCCGGGCAGACAGAGAAGCAGTTGCCGCAGGCGGTGCAGTTCTCCGGGATGTACTTGGGATAAGCGAAACGGATCTGGGTCATGTCGCGGTAGACGCCGCTCGAAGCCGGCATCAGCGACAGGGCCATGTGCGGATCGGCCAGATTGTCGTTCCCGCGGCCGGTCGCATAGAAGGCTCCGGTCTGCTCCCAGAAGCGATGCACATCGGTGATGCCACCGTCGCCTTCGGGCAATTGCTTGAGCATGACCGGCAGGCCGATTTCTTTCTTGGCCAGGAGCTGACCGCTGATCGCCGGCTTGTCGATGATCTCGACGATCTCGTCGAAACCGCGACGCACGATGCGCAGGTTGTCCTGCACGACGCGCTCGCCCTTGGCGCCGAACTTGTGGCGGATCTGCTCCTCCATCGCGGCGAAAAGCCCGACCTCGTCGAGTCCGGCACGCTCCATCAAAGGGGACGCGGCGAAGAAGGCGCCCTGGAAGGTGTTGCCCTGCATGCGGATCTGCAGCTCCGGATCGGACGCCTCTTCACGGGCGATCTTGAAGCCGTCGATGTAGTAGACGCGGATCTCGTGCTCGACGATGTATTTGCGCGCCGCCGGCGGGAAGCTGGCCCAGACCTGCTCGGCATTGTCGAGACTGGACTGGATGATGAAGCGCCCTCCCCGATCCAGCCCGGCGAGCGGATTGGAGTGGGTGAAGACGTTCGGATCCGGGCTCAGGACCACGTCGACATAGGTGTACTCGCAATTGAGCCGGATCGGCTCGGGTGCGGCGGAGAGGAAATAGGTGGTCGGCTGACCCTTCTTCTCCGAGCCGTACTTGGGATTCGCGCGGATGTCGAAACCCAGCAGATCATAAAGCGTCATCGCCAGGTTCTTGCCCGTCGTGACCGCGCCCCAGCCGCCGACCGAGTGCATGCGCACCGTGATGGCGCCCTTGGGCAAGAGGTTGGGGTTCTCGCTGCCGCGCAGTGCAAGCTCGCCGATGTGCGGGTAGGCGTCCTTGAGGCGCTGGATGCGGATCTCGTCCTTCGGATCGAAGGGTTTGCGGATGAAATCGACCGACAGATAGTAGAATTTGCGATGCGCGGCGCCTGGGAGCATGTTCTCGATCGCGGCGATCAAGCCTTCGGGCTGCATATCACGCGAACCCAGGCCATAGCAGCCGGAGTACAGCCGCGGCATGTCGCCCTGTCGATAGACGGCATAATCCGGATACGGAAGGGACTCGCCCTTCTCGATGCTGCCGTTTTCCAGACATTTGGACAGGGCTGCGCGCACCTCGCGCATCACGGGCAGGTCTTCGGCCAAAGGCTGGTCGGTACGCTCCAGCACCGCAACACCCTTCTTGCCTTTCAGCACCTGACCGACAAGATCGCCCGGGAAGGGGCGATACATGGTCAGGTTGACGACGCCGACCCTCAGCTTGCGGGTCTCGCGCAGATAGTCGGCAACCGCCTCGGCCTGCGTGATCATGCTGCCCTGGCCGAGGATGAGGTACTCGGCATCCTCCAGGCGGTATCCGGTCACCCGCTGGTAACGCCGCCCGGTCAGCGCAGAAAACTCGTCCATGACCTGATCGGCGATGGGCTCGATGTGGTCGAAAAAATAGGGGCGCTGGGCCGCGACGGACTGCATGTAGGCATCTTGGTTTTGCACCGTGCCCGATGTCACCGGGTTATCGACATCCCAAACCATCGGAACACGCCGGCGGGTCTCGCCATAGACCATCTTCTGGGCCGGCGTCGGACAGGGGATGATGTCGTCCGGCCGTCCGCAGAACTCGGCGATCAGCGCGCGCTCGGGAACCAGCAGCGGCTCGATCAGATGAGAGGTCAGGAAGCCGTCCTGACCGACCGCGGCGGGCGTCAGGCTTAGCTCGGCAATCTTGCGGGCGATCAGGTTCAGATCCGCCGCCTCTTGGGCGCTTTTGCCGTAGACCTGGATGAAGCCGGTGTCGTCGATGCAGTGGTAGTCATCGTGGGCGCAGTGAACGTTGAGGCTGGACTTGGTGATAGCGCGCGCGCCAATGTTCAGCACGTAGGGCAGGCGTTTTCCGACGGCCGCGTAGAGCGACTCGTGCATGAAGGCCACGCCCTGGGCGGAGGAGAAGTTGACGGCACGCAGTCCGGTCATGGACATGCCGGCGGTCACGGCCGCGGCGGCATGCTCGGATTCGGGCTCGACGAAGATCAGCGGTTTTCCCGACACGTTGAGGTGGCCTTTGGCGACCTCTTCGGCCCAATACTCGCCCATCTGGGTGGAGGGCGTGATGGGGTAGGCGCCGGCCGCGTCGGAGGCTTCGCGCTCGCACATGATGACGGCGGTGTTGCCGTCCATCGCCATCCGTGTGCCGGGATACTTGACCTGCTTCTCGTCCTTATTTCCGAACATGGGCTTTCCGAACATGGGGCTTCTCTGT
>JBGSKP010000334.1:0-5234 GCA_041741175.1 Thiocapsa sp.
AGCCCGACCGCGCCATGTGGGCGCACGTCGTGGCGCAGTGCGGCCCGGAGCGGGGCGAACCGGGGCAAAATCAGGTCGTCGCCAAGGAGCGAGTCCGTCCGGCGGCAGGAGCCCCCGGACGGATTCACGAGCGACACGCGACTCTCCAAATTGTTGCCGTGTCTTTGACATCGATCATATGCGAAACTCTCCGGTCGACGGATTTTCTCGCCAGCAATGCTGTGCGTGGCGGGGTCGACGACGGACTGAGACCGAAGATGCCACCGCCCTACGATTGGGGCGACGTCACCGAGTGCAGACGCCTGACCGGTCACGTGTCTCCGCCGAAGGGGCCGTGGGCACCGCTACCACGCCCCGCGCGCGGACTGTACGGAGCGTAAAGCAGAGCGGCGGCAAAATCTTCCCTAGACGAGCTTCTAGGCCCATGGGGGCGGAGGCTTTGAGCAATGCAGAGGTCTTGCAATGGACGAGTTTGAGCAGCAGCCTTTCAGCGATGCAGAATTTGTGGAGAACCCGGAGCAGCGGTGTCCGGTTATTCTGCTGCTGGATACATCCTACTCGATGGACGGCGCGCCAATCGCGGAATTGAATGAGGGCCTTACGACGCTACGCACTGAACTACAAAATGATCCGTTGGCCGCGAAGCGTGTCGAGTTGGCAATAATCACTTTCGGGCCCGTACAGATAAAGGCGGAATTCGCGACGGTGGATCACTTCTATCCTGAAACGCTGACGGTGGGCGGCGCAACACCGATGGGTGAAGCGATCGTGACCGGCCTCGACTTATTGCGCGAACGGAAGCAGCGATATCGCGACAACGGGGTCAAGTATTATCGTCCATGGGTCTTTATGATTACGGATGGTGCGCCAACCGACAGTTGGGCGGAAGCGAAGCGGCGCGTGCACGAGGGCGAAGAAAGAAAGGAGTTTACGTTCTATGCCGTGGGTGTGGAAAATGCGGCCATGCATGTTCTGTCGGAGATAGCTGTTCGTCAAGCACTTAGGCTGAGGGGGCTCGACTTCAAGGCTCTATTCCTTTGGCTGTCTAACTCGCTGAGTGCCGTATCTCAATCAAATCCAGGAGATCAGGTGCCGTTGCCGAACCCGACGGCGCCGGACGGCTGGGCTGTGGTGGGTTGACGACGTGACATGGCGATGGGCGGCTGCTTCCGAAATCGGGACCTCTCACATCCGATCGGGCGTCCGACTGCAGGACGCCTTTTCCGTAGCGGCTATGCCCAAAGGGGCCGTCTTCGCCATCGTGTCGGATGGGGCGGGCAGCGCTGAGTTCGGTGCGTATGGGGCTTGGCTCGTCTGCCGCACGCTCAAGGTCCAATTCCGAGAATGGCTCGGCAAGCACGATGGCTTTCCCGATGACAAAGAAGTGGTCGACTGGATTGACGGTCTGCGGGATCGGATCTGGAAGCTAGCGGAGGAGAGGAGATCCGAGCGGAAAAAATACGCGGCCACTTTGGCAAGTCTGCTGATCGCCGACGGCGAGATACTCACCTTGCAAATCGGCGATAGCGCTGTCGTCGGACGACGCGGTGCTGATTGGGAGACAATCTGCCGGCCGGAGAATGGCGAGTACGTCTCTACGACTTACTTTGTTACAGACGACCCCGCACCGCGACTGAAGATCACTCGCCAGCCGAGTAATCATAACGCGTTCGCTCTCTTCTCCGACGGGGTCGGTGAATTGGCACTCTCATCTGCGGATCACGACGCGCATCCGCGGTTTTTCGGTCCTATGATGCGCCCGATTGACGATTCCCGCGGCAGTGGACGTCTGCGAACGTTGTCGGAACAACTACGCTCCTATCTGGCCGGCCCCGCTGTCTGCAGCCGCACCGACGACGACAAGACGCTTGTGTTGCTATCGCGGGTGTGACGATGAAAGAGATCGTTGTCGGAAAAGATCGGGTCGCCGTCGGCGACTTGATCGGCAAAGGTGGCGAAGGCAACGTGTTCTCGCTACCGGGACTTTCGGGTCAAGCAGCGAAGGTGTACGACGTCGCGCTGCGCGCGAAGCGTGAAGAAAAGGTTCGTGCGATGGTGCGGGAGGGCTTGGCGAGCCAAACGAACCTTATCGCGTTTCCGCGCGACATCATCACCGACATCCGGGGCAATTTCCTAGGGTTCGTCATGCGGCTCGTGTCCGGGTATCGCCCGGTTCACGAGCTTTACGGTCCGAAGTCTCGCCTGGTTCACTTCCAGAAGTCCGACTATCGCTTCGTCATCCGTGCGGCGCTGAATCTTGCCCGTGCTGTTGGCAGTGTTCACCAGACGGGGTGCGTAATCGGCGACTTGAACCACTCGGGCGTACTGGTGTCGCCTGATGCAACTGTTGCCTTGATCGACGCAGACAGCTTTCAGTTTCGGCGTGATGGCATAACGTACCCATGCGTCGTCGGCGTGCCGGATTTTACGCCCCCCGAATTGCACGGCGTAAATCTCGAATCGGTCGAGCGGATTGCTGCGCATGATCATTTCGGCCTTGCCATTGCTGTTTTCCAACTACTCTTTATGGGTCGGCACCCTTATGCGGGGCGGTACAGTGGTCCGGACATTTCGATTGGCGAATCGATCGCCCAAAACCGGTTCGCCTTTTCCGTAAAGAGGAGACTAGATACCCGTACAAACCCGCCCCCCGGCGCGCTGACGCTGGATCTGTTTCCGGAAACGGTGAGCGGTGCTTTCGAGCGCGCCTTCGGTCTTATGCCCGCTATGCGTCCGAGCGCGCTGGACTGGGTCGATGCGCTGCATAAACTGGAGGGTGCGCTGAGTCGCTGCGCTCGCGTGAAGACACACTACTACCCGAGCCGAGCGAAGGACTGCGTCTGGTGCGCGCTGGCCGCCAAGAACAATTTCGACATGTTTCCGGACTGGTCGGCGGTCGACATCGGCATTCAAACCGACAGGCTCGGCACCGAGGAGGCGATTCGCGAGATATTGGCATTCCGGTTCCCCGCCACGCTTGATTTTCTTCCCCGACCGGCGACCGCCCCACCCCGAAAGGGGAGCAGCACCGTACGTAAAGCGAAGAGGGATGAATGGGCGCGGTTTCTTGGGGGCCTTCTCCTGATGGCAGGGGCTGTCGTGGTCTTTTTTCTTGCCGCGCCGCTTTGGTTTGTTTGGCTGGGGTTGGGTATTTGGGGTTCGACGCTTGTCTTCGACAACAAGGGTCATGAGAGAAGGTTCTTGAAAGCGTACGAGGATGCTGATGAACAAGTTCAGCGCGGGCTTGACGGGTTTATGCGACGCGTCGGGCTGATCGAGGTGGTAAAGGTTCGAAGCGATCTTGATGCCACCATCGCGGCATATGGGTCGATCGATGCGAAACTTGCGCAGGAATTGACGAAGCTAAGGGCCACGAGGGAGGCACGTCAGCTGGCAGCTTATTTGGATAGATTCTCTATTCGACAAGCAAAGATAGCCGGTATAGGCCCGGCGAAGACAGCAACGCTGGTTTCATTTGGTGTCGAGACTGCTGCCGATGTGACGCGTTCCATGCTTCTTAGGATTCCGGGATTCGGCTCGGCGACGGCTGGCAAGCTCATGGACTGGCGGCGGAGGTACGAGACTGAGTTTCGCTACGACCCGAACCCCAATGCTCAGGACATCGCAGCAGAGAAAGCTTTGCGGGCTAAATTTGCAAGCGATAAGGCGAAACTGGAGGCGACGATCCGGAGCGGGCTGCAAACGCTCCGGGCCGCCAAACCGTTGGTTGATACGATGCCAGCCAGAGCGCGCGGGGACGTGGGTCTGTTGCGGGCACTAGACGAGCGGTCCAAGGTGGAACAGGACTTAAAGCTGCTGGGGGTACCGATCCCGAGGTCCAAGGTCGCTCTGAAAATGGGGCCGCTTTCCCAGGGAAATACTCCAGCGTCCGCGCAGGAGGCAGTAGGCGCGGTGACTCCGTCCGCAGGCATTGGGACCGGCGCACAACAAGTTCCCACCTGCTCGCGGTGTGGCGGGGCTATGGTCGTTAGATCTGGGAAGTACGGACGATTCTGGGGCTGCTTAAGCTACCCGCGGTGCCGGGGAACGCGACAGATCTAAGTCGCGCGGCGCGAGTGCCATGAAGGGGTCACCGTTGTCGAAGGCTAGCCCTGAGGTTCGTACGATCAGTTGCCTCGCACGTTTCCGGACAGACGGGCGGATCTTCCAGCAGAAGCATCGGCGTATGCGCGCGTAACCATCTCAATAAAAAAGTTAAATCACCCCCGGCAAAGCCGGGGGCTTACTTGGTGACCGCCTCAAAGGCGGAACAACACCGGGAGCCGCCCAAGGCGGCTGACTAGTGCTGCGCTGTAAGAATCCCGAGACCGTTGTGATGCTTTAAGCGGCCAGTGGCTTTCCCGTGTAGGTCCAACGAAACGGCTTCGCCAGCGTGGTATTAAAGAAGTCGATGAACTCGGACATCTTTTTCTGCAAATCCTCGACCGAGGTGAAGCTCCCGCGGCGTATGACTTTTCGCGCGAGGATCGAAAACCACATCTCGATCTGATTGAGCCAAGAGGCGTGTTTCGGGGTGAAATGAATCACAATGCGATGGCTCGGGTCGCGCAGAAATTTCTCGCGGGTGGGCACCGACTTGAGGATGCCGCGTTTGCCTTTGACGCCGAGGTCGCCGGTGAAACCGATGGCCTCGGCGATGAGGCGCACCCTCGCCTCGGAGGCGTGGATGTTGAGATTGTCCATGATCCGATGCCAGGGCGTGGTGGCGCTGCGGCTGGCGAGCAGCTCGGCCAGCCACTGGGCGAAGTCCACCTCGGTGCGGGTCGGTCCAAGGCGATACGTGACTTGACCGGTGACGACATTGAAGGCCGCGATCAAGGTTAAAGTGCCGTGGCGGATGTATTCAAATTCGCGTCGCTCCGTGCGTCCCGGGCGTGTCGGCAGCGTCGGCGCCGCGCGTTCCAGGGCCTGTACGCCGGTCATCTCATCGATGCTGTGCGTCTCGATCCCAGCGGCGGCACGCTCCGGCGCCAAGCGGTAGGTCTCACAGACATCGCGGCATGTCTCCTCGAACTTCGCATCGCGCGGGCTGTTGATCCAGCCGCGGGTGCGATGTGGCTTCAGATCGACCTCGCGCAGGAAGCGACCGATCGAGTGGGCGGAGATCTCCGCAACGATGCCGCGCTGCATCGCCTCGGCGGCCAGTGCCGCCTGGGTCCAGTGGGTGATCGGCACGCCGCTGTCACCGGGCGCCTCACAGGCCAGCGCAATGA
>JBGSKP010000335.1:0-3859 GCA_041741175.1 Thiocapsa sp.
CGTGCCCTACGACGCCAGCGAGTTCATCGAGGAATCCATCAAGGAGGTCTTCAAGACGCTCGCCGAGGCGGTGCTGATCGTGCTGCTCGTCATCTTCCTGTCGCTCGGCTCGATCCGTGCGGCCTTGGTGCCGTCGGTCGCGGTGCCCCTGTCAATCGTCGGCGCCGGCTTCCTCATGCTCCTCTTCGGTTTCTCGATCAACCTCTTGACCTTGCTTGCGATGGTCTTGGCCATCGGTCTGGTGGTGGACGACGCCATCATCGTGGTCGAGAACGTCCACCGCCATTTGGAGATGGGCAAGAGCGGAACGCAGGCGGCGATCGACGGGGCGCGCGAGCTTGCCATGCCGATCATCGCCATGACCCTGACGCTGGCGGCCGTCTACGCGCCCATCGGTTTCATGGGCGGACTGGTCGGATCGCTCTTCACCGAGTTCGCATTCACCCTTGCCGGGGCCGTGGTGGTCTCGGGCATCGTCGCGCTGACCCTCTCCCCGATGCTGGCCGGGCACGTCCTGCGTGCCGGCAGCGATCAGAGCCGGTTCGAGCGCCGCGTCGAGCACGTCTTCACCGAGCTTGCCGAGGGTTACCGACGTGTGCTGCACGGCTGGCTCAGGTATCCGGGCGTGACGCTCCTGGTCGCCGTCGTCATTCTGGCCGCCATCTACGGCATGTACAGCATGACCAAGAAGGAGCTGGCACCGACCGAGGACCAGAGCATCCTCTTCTTCATGGGCACCACGCCCCAGACCGCGACCGTCGACCTGAACCTGCGCTACATCGACGAGATGCTGCCCATGTTCGAGTCCTTTCCCGAGCATGAGGAGAGCTTCATCATCGCCGGCATGGGCGGCGACCAGAGCATGACCTTCGGCGGGTTCAAGATGTACCCGCCCTCGGAGCGCGAGCGCGGCCAGATGGAGATCCAACCGCAGCTCCAAGGCATGCTCGGCGAGATCACCGGGATGCAGACGGTCGTCTTCCCGCGGCCGAGTCTGCCCACACCCGGCAACGGCATCCCGGTCGAGTTTGTCATGCTCTCCGATCGCCCGTTCGCCGAGCTCGACGGACTCGCCGACCAGCTGCTCGGCAAGGCGATGGCCAGCGGCAACTTCATGTTCCTGAGCAAGGACATCAAGTACGAGCGGCCGCGCACCGTCCTCGAGGTCGATCGCGATCTCGCAGGCGATCTGGGGATCAGCATGGCCGATCTCGGACGCAGCCTCTCGGTGATGCTCAACGAAGACTATGTGAACTGGTTCAGCCTGGAAGGCCGCAGCTATCAGGTGATTCCTCAGGTCGCACAGCGTTTCCGCAACGATATCGGAAAGTTGCAGGATTTTTATGTCCGCAACGCCGCAGGCGATCTGATCCCGCTATCGGCCTTGGTCGAGATCCGCGACCAGGTCGAGCCCTCCAAGCGCGTCCAATTCCAGCAGCTCAACGCCATCACGCTCTCCGGCGTCATGACGCCCGGCGTCCCCTTGGGTGCCGCGCTCGCCTATCTGGAGCAGGAGGCCTCCGCACTCTTCCCGCGCGGCGTGCGCTGGGACTTCAAGGGCGAGTCGCGTCAGTTCAAGACCGAGGGCGCGGCGCTCGAGGTCACCTTCTTCCTCTCGCTCCTGATCATCTATCTGGTGCTGGCCGCTCAGTTCGAGAGCTGGCGCGACCCCTTCGTCATCCTCATGTCCGTCCCGCTCACCATCGCCGGCGCCCTCGCCTTCCTCTTTCTCGGGTTCGCGAGCGTCAACATCTACACGCAGGTCGGGCTCATCACACTCATTGGCCTGATCGCCAAGAACGGCATCCTGATCGTCGAGTTCTCCAACCAGCTGCGCGAGCGTGAGGGGCTTTCCAAACGCGAGGCGGTCGAGCAAGCCTCGGCAATCCGGCTGCGGCCCATCCTGATGACCACAGTCTCCATGCTGGTCGCCATGATCCCGCTCCTCATCGCCACAGGTCCGGGCGCCGTCAGCCGCTTCGACATCGGGCTGGTGATCATCACCGGACTGGGCATCGGCACGCTCTTCACGCTCTTCGTGGTGCCGGCCTTCTATATGCTCCTCTCGCCGGATGAGCATCGGGCAACCGGCGTCGTAAGTTCCCGGATCGATACGGCGTAGTCCCGGCCGGAGAGATTGCTTTGGTGTCCGAATTGGCGTTTCGGTCACTCAATCCATAGAGTTTCGCAGAGATCATGGACGACACGTTTTGGCCGGTTGCAAACGCTCCTTTTAGAGTTGGCCGACCATGCCGAAATTAACTCAGTAAGAAGCCCCCGACTCGGCCGGAGGCTTACCTTACTGAGTTACAGGGCTCGGAGTATCCGATAGTCGTTATCCCGCTCGCCATGCAGCACTACCAGCTGCTGGAGCGCATTCTGATGTAGAACGCAGTCACCCGCGTGCGTCGCGTCAATTTCGCGGCCGAGGCCGCGCGAATTCGGGGATGCGAAAGCGCTTGCGATAGGCGCTCGGGGCAAGGCCGGTGGTGCGTTTGAACAGGCGCCGGAAGAAGGCCGGGTCTTCGTAGCCGACCCGCCAGCTGATCTCGTCGATCGCGGCGTCGGTCCGTTCGAGCCGACGCTTGGCATCTTCGACCCGTAGGCGCTGGACGTAGGCGATGGGCGTCAGGCCGGTCGCGCCGACGAAACGCCGCTTGAAGGTGCGCGCGGCGAGCTTCGATCGCTGGATCGTCTCCTCCACCGGGTTGGCAACCGAGAAGTGGTCGCTCAGCCAGTGCTGCGCAGCCTGGATCTCGCCGTCGCCGTGGTCCCGCTTACCCTCGAAGACGATATAGGGCGCGAGTCCGTCCTGATGCCATTGCAACGCGAACAGGCGCGCGACCTCCTGCGCGATGGTTGCGCCGGCGTCACGCGCGATCAGGTAGAGCACCAAGTCGTGCCAGCTCATCGACGCGCCCGAGCTCACCAGCTCCCCGCGCAGCCCGGAGACGACGAGCACTTGCTCGGGATGAATGGGAACGGCCGGATAGCTGGCCGCGAACGCCCGAGCGTAACCGAAATGCACGGTCGCATCCTTGCCGTCGAACAGTCCTGTCTCGGCCAATAGAAAGACCCCGGAGCAGGCCGAGCAGAGCATGGCGCCGCGCTCATGCATCCGGTGCAGCCACGCGACCAGACGAGGATAGCGGTTCTTTTGCCAGCCTTGCGGGCGCAGCAGCACCGAGGGGACAATCACGATATCGCTCGTCTCGATGGTGTCGATGGCGCGTTGCACGTCGATCGGAACGCCACTCGCCAGCTGCAAGGCACCCGCGGCCTCGCCCACGATCTCGACGTGAAAGGGTGCCGGCTCGCCCGGCCGGGTCATGCCCATGAGCGCGACCCCGTTCATGACATCGAAGATGCCGGCGAGCGTAGAGACCACCGCGTCCGGCAGCGCGACAAGGCTGACGTGCCGGGTACGCGATCCGCAGTGCGTCGCTTGCTCGGTCATGGCGCCTGATCCTCCTCGAAGCAGGGGTGAGACGGTGGCACGAACGAACCGATTCTAGGCGATTCCGGCTCTTCTGCAGACTGGGGTCGACGGCGATCATGGACGCGTCGTTTGAACCGCCCGAAATCGCAAGAGAGGAGCCAAATCCCATGAACGCAACCCAGATCGATCACACGAAGTTGGAGTCTTTTGTCATGCGCGCCGTCGGCGACCTGTCCTCCGCCTATGGCGGCGTCATGGTCAGCCTAGGCAGCAAGCTCGGACTCTACAAGGCCATGTCGGGCGCCGGCCCGCTCAGCGCCCGGGAGCTCGCCGACCGCACCGGCTGCGCCGAGCGCTATGTGCGCGAGTGGTTGAACGCACAAGCCGCGGGTGGCTACGTGGACTACCACGCCGTCAGCG
>JBGSKP010000336.1:0-2575 GCA_041741175.1 Thiocapsa sp.
ATGCTCGCGGCGCTCGCAGAGAAAGAATCCTTGGAGCAGCAGATGATCCAGGCCGAGCGCCTGGCTGCGGTCGGGCGGGTCGCCGCCGGGGTCGCCCACGAGGTCAATAATCCGCTCGGTGGTATGCTGATGGCCATCGATACCTATCGGCGTGCCCATCCGGTCGATCCGCAGACCGAGCGTCTTCTGGACCTGTTGGAGCGCGCGTTGCGCCAGATCCAAGCCTCGGTGTCCGCGCTGCTGGTCGAGGCACGGGCGGATCTGCGGACCCTGACGCGGGAAGACCTGGAGGACGTGAAGACCTTGGCCCATCCGAACAGCGTCAAGGCGCGGATCGCGCTGAATTGGGAGAGCGCCTGCCACACCGCGATCGACCTCCCGGCGGCCCCGGTCCGCCAGCTCCTGTTAAATCTGGTGCTGAATGCCTTAAAGGCCGCGCAAGGCGGTGGGCATGTCGGGGTTTGGATCACCACTCAGGACAACCAACTCATGATGCGGATCGAGAACAGCGGGCGCGCCATCCCGCCCGAGCAGCTCCTGCATCTGTTCGAGCCCTATCCGGCAAGCCGTCCGCACACGCAGGGTCTCGGGCTCTGGGTCTGCTACCAGATCGTCTCGCAGCTCGGCGGCACCATTCGGGCCGAAACGCAGGGTGAGCGCACCCGGTTTCTGGTCGCCCTGCCGCTGGCGCCGGAGTCCCCGGCATGATCCGTGTCTGTCTGGTCGAGGACGATCCCATCATGGGTGAGGCCCTGGTGCAGCGTCTCGAGCTGGAAGGCTTCGCCGTGGTCTGGCATCGCACCGGCGGCGACGGGATGCGCGCATTGGCGGCGGGCGTCGCCGACCTCGCCGTCATCGATGTCAATCTGCCTGATCTCTCCGGTGCAGACCTCTTCGCGCGGCTGCTCGACGAGCGGGTGCGCATCCCGCCCAGCCTCTTCATCACGGGCTACGGAACCATCGAGGATGCCGTGCGCCTGCTCAAGCTCGGTGCCGCGGATTATCTGACCAAGCCGCTCGATCCGACCGCGCTGATCCAGAAGCTCCGGGCGCTCGCGGGGGTGGGCGGCGCTGGAAGAGCCACGCCGGGCGACGAACCGCTCGGGATCTCCGCGTCGATGCGACACCTTGCCGATGAGCTTGCGCGGATGGCACGCCATGCCCAGACCCCGCTCCTGATCGGCGGGGAATCGGGCGTCGGCAAAGAGGTGGTTGCACGTCACCTGCATCGTCTTCAATGTTCGGATGCCCCCTTCGTCGCGGTCAACTGCGCGGCGCTGCCCGAGACCCTGATCGAGGCCGAGCTCTTCGGTCACGAGAAGGGTGCCTTCACGGGTGCCGACCGCCGCCGTGCCGGTGTCTTCGAGCAGGCGGGCAGCGGCATCCTCTTTCTCGACGAGATCGGCGACATGCCGCTCGCCCTTCAGTCGCGTTTGCTGCGCGTGGTCCAGGGCCGCCGGTTGACCCGCATCGGTGGAGCGGAGCCGGTCGAGGTTCCGGCGCGTCTGGTCTGCGCGACACATCAGGATCTGGCCGCGCTGGTCCGGGAGGGGCGTTTTCGCGAGGATCTTTATTATCGCGTCCGCGTCCTCGAGATCCGGATCCCGCCCTTGCGCGAGCGTCCGGAAGACATCCTCTGGCTCGCCGATCGGTTCGTCGCCGCTTACGTGCTGCGTGTGCCGCAGGAGCGGCGGGTGCTGACACCCGAGGACCGGCAACGCCTTCTGCAGCACAGTTGGCCGGGGAATGTACGCGAGCTTCAGCACACGCTCGAACGCGCCTGCATCCTGGGGCGAGGTGAACGGCTCGCCCTGGATGACGACTGGGATGCACGGGTGGAGACGGGTCTGAAGGCACAGGCGCAAGCCAGCGAGCGCATGGCCATCGAAGCCGCGCTCGCCGAGCAGGACTTCAGCATGACCGCGACCGCCGCCCGGCTCGGTATCAGCCGCAAGACACTCTGGCAGAAGATGAAGCGCTACGGCGTCACGCGGCTGCGGTGACGGCGCAGTCCAACACGATCCGATGTGGAATCCAGGGCTGGGATCGAGCCGGAAACGCGTGCTTGGCGAGGGAATTCGGGTCGACAGTCCTAATCCCCGACGTTGCGCGAGTCTTCGCCCGAGGCAAGGGCTCTACTCTCACCCGCTTCAGCCCGCTGTTACCGGCGGCAAAGGCCACCTCGTCGCCGTCGCGGATGAGTGCATCCAGACCAGTCAGATCCTGATTGACGGCAACGAGGATCCGAGATTCCGGCATCAGGCTCCAAGGCTCTCCGCGTGAGCGCAGATCCGTCAGGCTGGCGGCGACTTGTCTCACGTCGCTGCTCGGGATGCGCTCTTCATCATCGGTCGAGTGGAAAACGTCCTCGCCTAATCGTAATCATGTTTTCGGCCGAACCCGAATGGTAGAGCGTGGAAAGGCTCTCGCGGCTACACCTGCTCGGCCAGGTCTCGCAATGCCTGGCCGTGGCGGCTTCCGAGCGCGCGAAACCCCGCGCTGATCCGCGAGTCCGCAGCCATCCGCTCCCAAAAGGCCACGGCCGCCTGACAGGCGGCGAGCCACGTCTCACGCT
>JBGSKP010000337.1:0-1729 GCA_041741175.1 Thiocapsa sp.
GGGGGTCGCGGAGCGCATCGACCTGCGGCTGGCACCGGCGCTGGAGACCTTGGGCGAATTGCTGGCACAGGGACAGGGAGGGCAGTTCGACGTGGCCTTCATCGATGCCGACAAGACCAGCTACACCCGCTACTTCGATCAGTGTCTGACGCTGGTGCGCCACGGTGGCCTCATCCTGTTCGACAACACGCTCTGGGGCGGGCGGGTGGCCGATCCCGATGACCAGGACGAGGATACCCAGGCGATCCTCGCGCTCAACGATCGACTGCTGGGGGACCGGCGCGTGACCCTGAGTCTGGTGCCGATCGGCAACGGGCTGACCTTGGCGCGTAAGCGGTGAGATCCACGTGAGGTCCAACCCGACGACCCGATGCGGTCACGGCAGAACGGGGCCCCTTCGATCCGCGCCATGCGCGTCTCGCCCCGCCGTCACATCTCGTTCGCACATGGCGCCGGACCGACCGCGCCGAATCCTTCGTGGAACGCGACAGTTCCCCGCGGCAGCGTCCCGTCGAAGGACGCTGCGAAGAAGACCTCCGGCGGAACGCCCTCGAGGACGAGCTGCGGGCAGTTCTCGAACCCGAACCTTCGGTAGTATTCCGGATGTCCCACCAGGCAGCAGCCGCGCGCCTGCATGCGCTTGAGCCGCGACAAGCCTTCGCGCACCAGGGCTTGGCCGATCCCGCGGCGCTGAACCTGCGGCAAGACCGACACCGGGCCGCGTCCGTACCAATCCCCCGTACCGTCCGACAGGGCCACGGGCGAGAACGCGATGTGGCCGACGACACGGCCATCGAGCACCGCGACGAGCGAGAGGGCGAGGGCCTCGGCGGCACGGAGCGCGTCGATGATGAAGTGTTCGGTCTGGTTGCTGATATCCAGGTCGCGAAACGCCGCGATCGTCACCTCGGCGATCGCGGCGATATCGTCGCTTGTCTCGTTCCTGATTTCGATGTCCGACGTCATGATCGCGTTCTCCGCCGCTCGGAAACCACCGGACTTCGTCCTACGCCAGCGCCCGCGATCTGGCTGACGCTTTGGGTGGCGTCGCTTTGGTGGACGTGGTCGGCGGGTGGAATGCCTAAGTCTCGCAGTATCCGGTCATGGTCTCGGGTTGTCGATTCGGGATGGCATCCTTTGCTGCTTATGCTGCTTACGCTTTTCGCCACCCCGTCATCCGGCATGCCGCCATGGCTCCGGCCCCCCCTTGATCGACACTCGTCATGATGGTCAAGCAGACCGGGGCGGTGTCGGCTCATTCGGCTGCGGGAGTGGTTGGTCGAGGGGAGTTGATGAACCGAGCGGCCGCCCGTGAAAAGTGCGCCCAGCATTGCGTATCATGGACGATTGCACCATCGAGCGATCGCGACCCGAAAAAGCCCAGGCCAACCGGCCCTCGTGCCGGCAAAGTCCCAGTTCCAGACACTGGCCTTTTCCGAGGCGACGTCGGCTAGATCCTGTTGGCGATCCGGCGCGGCCGAAACATGGGGTTTTTAGCCCAAACCGCCAAAAAGCTCACTTTGGACGGCTGCATCGCCCTGCCCGACATGGATTGCAGCCTGAGGCCTGCCGACGTCTAGGAGCGAGGGCATTTCCAGCTCCGCCCGAGCAGCCCCCGAACCAGCATCCATCAGGCGGTCAGACGCCGGCGCGACCGGCTGCCTTCCACCCGGCATAGCGCTCGATCAACCCCCGCAACGCCTCGGGCTCGTAGGCCCGCAAGCCGCTC
>JBGSKP010000338.1:0-2970 GCA_041741175.1 Thiocapsa sp.
GTGGCGGTGCGCGATACCCACGCGATGGCCGAGGCACGGCGCTGGTATGCGCTTGCCGATCGGGCGGCAGGGCGGCCGCGGATGGATCGGACGATGCGCCTCTATGGCACCTTTGTTCCGCGTTCGGTCGTTGCACTGTCCGGGCAGAGGTTCCCGTCCGAGTCCGTCGCCTCGGTGGCCGTGCAGCTTGTGGCGGGGGATTGGATCACGCAGCGCCGGCACCAGCTTCTCGCGGCGCCCGACGAAGCCATCCGTACGAGGGCGCTTGGATGGACCGGATCTCGGCATGTCGCCGATCTGAACATCAAGGCGATGACGGCGTGCGTCATGAAGGTCATGGCAGCGTGTCGGCGGGAAGATCTCATCCCGGTTGCCGGCTACGAGCTGAAGGTGCGTCCGGATGATGGCTTCGGAATTCGCGGCTATCGCTGTTTGATCACCGTGGATCTGGACAGCTGCGCGTGCGTGCGATTTCGCGAGGCGATTCAGACGGCCTTGGTGCCGTGGAATCGCGTCGTGGTGCGCGACGGCGCGGCCCATCCGCTGGTGAAGGTCGAGGTGCGTGCTCGCAGGTGACCGGCCCAGTTCGTCGTGCGTCGCGGTATGCCTTTAGGTGACGACTCAGAAACAAGGTGAACACCTTGATCTACGGGTAGTCCGGGGTGAGCAGAGCGAACCCCGGCATCCACCGCGTCGGCGCCCTGCCGGGGTTGGCAAGCTCACCCCGCCGGACTACACGTTCACGTCACGGAACGCCGAGGGAGTGCGGCGGATCACGTGATCGCTCATCCGACCCAATGTCCTGAACCGCGTCCACTCAAGGCCGCAAGGACCGACCGAGGCCCTATCGACCCCGGCGCCTGCACGCGCGCTCCGGGACGCGGTTCAGCCTCAGAGCGTCTTCGCCTGCTCCGCCAAATAGATCCAGGTATCGATGACGGTATCCGGGTTGAGCGAGATGCTGGTGATCCCCTGCTTGAGCAGCCAGTCGGCGAAATCCTTGTGGTCCGACGGGCCTTGACCGCAGATGCCGACATATTTGCCTTGGGCGCGGCAGGCGGCGATCGACATCGACAACATCTTCTTCACCGCCGGATCGCGTTCGTCGAAGCTTTCGGCAACCAGGCTCGAGTCCCGATCCAGACCTAAGGTGAGCTGGGTCATGTCGTTGGAGCCGATCGAGAAGCCGTCGAAATACTCCAGGAACTCATCCGCCAACACCGCGTTGGAAGGCAGCTCGCACATCATGATGAGCCGCAGTCCGTTCTTGCCGCGCGCAAGTCCCTGCTCGGCGAGCGCCTCGACGACCGCTTTGGCCTGTTTCAAGGTCCGCACGAAGGGGATCATGATCTCGACATTGGTCAGACCCATGTCGTCGCGCACGCGCTTGAGCGCCTCGCATTCGAGCTCGAAGCATGCCTTGAAGTCCGGTGCCACGTAGCGTCCGGCCCCGCGGAAGCCGATCATGGGGTTCTCTTCCTCGGGCTCGTAGCGGGTCCCGCCGACCAGGTTGGCGTACTCGTTGGACTTGAAGTCCGACATGCGCACGATGACGGTGTTCGGAGCGAAGGCCGCAGCCAGGGTCGAGATGCCCTCGGCGAGCTTGGCAATGTAGAACTCGCGCGGGCTTGCATAGGCGGCGATACGCGGGGCGATCCGGGCCTTGAGGTCCGCCGGGAGCTGGTCGAATTCGAGCAGCGCCTTGGGGTGGATCCCGATCATGTTGTTGATGATGAACTCCAGACGCGCCAGACCGATCCCGGCGTTGGGCGTGGCCGCGAAGGCGAAGGCGCGATCCGGGTTGCCGACGTTCATCATGATCTTGACCGGGATCTCGGGCATGGCCGAGAGCTCGACGGTCTTGTAGTCGAAGGCGAGCTTGCCGTCGTAGATGAGACCCGTGTCGCCCTCGGCGCAACTGACGGTCACGAGCTGGCCGTCCTTCACCACATCGGTCGCGTTGTTGCAGCCCACCACAGCCGGCACGCCCAGCTCGCGGGCAATGATGGCGGCGTGACAGGTGCGCCCTCCGCGGTTGGTCACAATGGCCGCCGCGCGCTTCATCACGGGCTCCCAGTCGGGGTCGGTCATATCGGTGACCAGGACGTCGCCGGCCTCCACACGGTGCATGTCGGCGATGCTCGAGACGATCTTGGCGGCGCCGGCGCCGATGCGGCTGCCGATGCTGCGCCCGGTGGTGAGCACCGGGCCCTTTTCGCGCAGGACATAGCGCTCGATCACGTTGCCCGAGCGGCTCTGGACAGTCTCGGGACGCGCCTGCACGACATAGAGCTTGCCGTCGTTGCCATCCTTCGCCCATTCGATGTCCATCGGACGGCCGTAGTGCTGCTCGATCAGCACGGCCTGGCGCGCGAGCTGCTCGATCTCTGCATCGGTGATGCTGAACAGCAGGCGATCGGCCTCCGGGACGTCCTCGGTGCGCACGGGGCTCTTGGTGCCGGCGGCACCGTCGTAGACCATGCGGATCGCCTTGTCGCCCACACTGCGGCGCAGGATCGCGGGGCGGCCGGCGGCGAGTGTGGGCTTATGGACGTAGAACTCGTCCGGGTTGACGGCCCCCTGCACGACCATCTCGCCGAGCCCGTAGCTCGAGGTGATGAAGACGGCGTCGCGGAAACCCGATTCGGTATCCAGGGTAAACATGACGCCGGAGGCGGCCAAATCGCTGCGCACCATGCGCTGAATGCCGGCCGAGAGGGCGACATTGCGGTGCTCGAAGCCTTGGTGGACGCGGTAGGAGATGGCCCGGTCGTTGAACAGGGAGGCGAAGACCTCCTTGATCCTGTGCTTGATGTTGTCCAGACCCTCGACGTTGAGGAAGGTCTCCTGCTGACCGGCGAAGGAGGCGTCGGGCAGATCCTCGGCAGTGGCCGAAGAGCGCACGGCCCAGGAGACCGCTGCGGTGCCGGCCTCGGCGGTCAGGCGGGCGAAGGCGTCGTCGATCGCCGC
>JBGSKP010000339.1:0-20483 GCA_041741175.1 Thiocapsa sp.
CGGCAACCGCCGGCGGCGCCGCGTCGACAGGCGACTTGGCAACCGTGGCGACGGAGGCCATATCGGCTTGAGCGGCGGCATCGACAACCGCATCCGGACGCTCGTCCGAACCGGCTGATCGGCGCTTCATCAACCAGGCGATGAGTCTGGCCACCACCTCGATCACCCCGAACAGGAAGCCGACCAGCGCGCCCCACAACCAAAGCCAGAGCGGTGTTCCGCCGGCGGATCGGGCATGGCGTGAAACCGGCTCGGGCACAGCGGGCATCGCCACACTTTCAATCTCACTGTAAGCCACCGAGAGCGCCCGCTCGCCGCCCGGTGCCTCGATCAGGTAAAACTCGCGACGCAGACTGATGCATCCAATGGGGATCACGATCACCGCCATCAGGGTGGCCACGCCGGCGCCGAACAACAGACTCACGGCCATCCCTTGAAAGATGGGATCGTCGATGATGGCCCAGGCACCGGCCATGAGTGTCAAAGACGTAATGAGGATGGGGCGCATCCGGATCTCCGCCCCGGCGACCGCCGCCTCATGCACGGGTTTACCCTTGGCGACCTCCAGTTTGACGAACTCCACGATCAGGATCGACTGGCGCACGATGATGCCGCCCAGCGCGATGAGTCCGATCATGGATGTGGCCGTGAACTCGGCGCCCATGATCAGATGTCCGGGCACGATCCCGATCAGGGTCAACGGGATCGGCGACATGATGAGTCCGGCGATCTTGAAGTTGCGAAACTCCCAGACGATCAAGCCATAGATGAGCACCAGTGCGGCGATGAAGGCGAGCCCCATGTCGCGGAAGGTCTCATAGGTGACGGTCCACTCGCCCGACCACTCGAAGCCGGACTGCCGATCGGTCAGGGGCGGCCCGATCAACCCCCGCGGCATACCGCTGATCTGCACCCCGTCGGGCGCACGGTACGACTCGAGACGATCCTCCACTGCCAGCATCCCGTAGATCGGCGCGCCCAAGCGTCCTTCCATCTCGCCGACGACATACTCCATCGGACGCAGATCCTTGTGATAGATGACCGGATCCTCCTGATGCTGGATAAAGCGCCCAAGCTCGCCGAGCGGGACTTGACCGCCCAGCTCGGATTGAATCGGCAGACTCGCCAGACTGCCGATCTCCGCCCGATTGGCGAGCGGAACCTGCAGGATGATGTAGGTCGGCTCCTGCACGACGCCGCGCTTCACGTCTCCGAGCCGGAATCCGCCCATGGCCATGGCCAGGTTGCGGTTGATGGCATCCACCGAGATGCCCATGCGCACCGCCTTCTCGGTGTCGACATCAAAGCGCCAATAGCTGTAAGGCTCGGCCATATAGTTATCGACATCGACGATCCCCTCGGCCTCCTCGAAGATTTGCGTTAGATCAGCGGCGACCTGACGTCGGGTCTGCGCATCGGGCCCATACACCTCGGCCACCACCGTTTGCAGAACGGGCGGCCCCGGTGGCATCTCCACCACGGCGATTCGCGCACCCAGCTCCGACGCCAGCGGTGTCAGCATCGCCCGCGCGGCGACCGCCAGCACATGGCTGCCAAACTCGCGTTCGGTCTTGTCCTTGAGCATGACCAGCAGATCGCCTTCCCAGGAGCGCTCGCGCAGATAATAGTGACGGACCATGCCGTTGAAATTAAACGGCTGGGCCGCTCCGACATAGGTCTGGACGGCAGTCACCTCCGGCATGGTGCGCACCTTCTCGGCCAGTCGGTGCACCACGTTCGCGGTGACCGGCAGGGCCGTGCCCTCCGGCATGTTGACCACCACGCTGAACTCCGGCTTGTTGTCGAAGGGCAGCATTTTCACCGGGACGGTCTGGGTGTAGAAGAGCAGGCAGACACCCGCCGTGGTAACGATGGTTCCGACCAGAAAGGCGATGCCAAGCGGCCGGTGTTTGATCAGCGGCATCACGATGGGCCGATAGGCAAGACTGACCAACCGACGCGTTTGCTCCTCGCGTCGCTCTGCCGTCTTCAGCGCCGCCAGCCGCGGACGCACCCGCAACGCAAACCAGGGCGTGAAGACAAAGGCGGCGACCAGGGAGAAGAACATGGCCGAGGAGCCCAGCACCGGTATGGGGCGCATGTAGGGCCCCATCAGACCGCTGACCCAGCCCATCGGCAGCAGGGCGGCGATGATGGTGAAGGTGGCCAGAATCGTCGGGTTGCCCACCTCATCGACCGCCCGCACCGCCGTTTCGATGGTGGTCTTGCCGCTTTCGAGCCAGTGGCGAAAGATGTTTTCCACCACCACTGTCGCATCGTCGACCAGGATCCCGATCGCGAAGATGAGCGCGAAGAGACTCACACGGTCAATGGTGTAATCGACCATCCAGGCCCACCAGATAGTCAGCAGGATGACGACCGGAATGACGGTGATGACGACGAAGGCGGCGCGTGCACCCAGCCCGACAAGACAGAGGATGGCGACGATCACGGCCGCCTCGAACATCGCCTGCAGCAGCTCGTTGACCTTGTCGTTGGCGCTCTTACCGTAGTTGCGCGTCACCTCGATATGAACGTTCGAGGGAATCAGCCTGGTCTTGAGCTCCTCGATCTTGGCAAGGATCTGGCGCGCGACGATCACGCCGTTGGTCCCCTGTTTCTTCGCAATCGCCAGGGTCACGGCCTGGGCGCCATCGGTGCGATGCTCACCCGCGTAGGCCGGCCCCGTGAAATGGTTGACGATCTGCCGGGCATCCTGCGGGACATGCTCGATCGTAGCGATGTCGCGCAGATACAGCGGATAGTCACCGCGGTTACCGATGACCAGACGACCGACATCCTCGGCGTTGCGCAGGAAGGAGCCCGAGTAAACGTTGAACGCGGTGTCGCCCGATTCGCTGACGCCGGTGCTCAGCTCCGAGTTGGCGGTCTGAATGGTCTGGGCGATGCGATCGAGCGTGATGCCGTGCCCGGCGAGGCGCTCCATCAAGACCTCGACGCGAATCTGATCCTCACGCCCCCCGACCACGAAGCCCTTGCCCGCATCAGGCAGAGATCCGACCGCCTGAAGCAGATCAAGACCTAGCTTGCGCAGCTGGTGATCGGCGACATCCTCCGACCAGAGCGTCAGGGTCACCACCGGAACATCATCGACACCGACTGGTTTCACCAGAGGCATCTTGACATCCGGGGGCATGCGATCCAGGTTTGACTGGAGCTTGTCGTGCACCTTGACGATCGACTCGCCCATCTGCTCGCCGACCTCGAAGCGCACGGTCACGATCGAGGCGCCGCGCTGGGTGGCCGAGTAGACGTGCCGAACGCCCTGGATCTCCTTCATGATCCGCTCAAGCGGATCAGTGACCAGGCGCTCGACCTGTTGCGCCGAGGCTCCCGGATACTGCACGAAAATGTCGATCATCGGCACCGAGATCTGCGGATCTTCCTGCCGCGGAGTGAACAAAAGACCCAGGATCCCGAGAAAGAACGCGCCGAACAGGAGCATCGGCGTGACCGGCGTATTGATGAAGGCGCGGGCGATGCGCCCGGCAAGACCGAGTGGCGCCGGCTCGCCAGCATCCGGCGCAGCACGGGGCGTATCGGGGGGAGGCGCGATAGGATCCACCATCAGTCACTCCTCCTGTCGTCCATGACATTTATCTATTTTCTAGATTGGTTTTACGAATCTATCCCACAACCTCGGATCCAACAAGCAGCGCGAGGCGGGACCAACCAGATCGACCACTTTTCACCACCTTTTGACCCTCTGAGCAAACCTAGCGCACCGTTGAGCTACACGCTCCAGATCCGATCCAGCGCCGATCCTACACGCGGCAAGGCCGGCTGGTGGCCGTCAGGGCCAGCAGCGAGACGCTGGCCCTGTTTTTGCGGCTGTAGCCTTAGGGCCCGCACGAGACAGTTCCGAATCGATCGATTCACCAAGAGTTTTGGTCCATGAATCAGGCAAGACAGATGCGCGAGAAAGCCAGTCTTCACGCCCGCCGGACCCTCCCGCGCACACGCGGTTTTACGTTGATCGAATTGATGATCGTCGTCGCCGTCATCGGGATCCTGGCCGCCGCCGCCCGGCTACACACAGGAACAAATCATAGCTAACTGCAGAGTACTTCCAGCAAACGCAAATGGCTGCGTGCGACGACATCGCGACATACCGTGCCCAAATGCGTATCCGCGTAGCACTGGCGAAGGGGTGCGGTGCTCGACAAACTGACTACCGCAGACTCCCCATGCTGACTAATCCGAACCGAGCAGGGTAAGCCGCAATGAAGCGGATTCTGCAAACTGTTATTCCTGAAACCGCGTCCCCCACAGACCCATCAGGATCCGCCGGCAACCCGATCCCCACCCAAACTTAACAATACAGCTCAGGACGCGGTTTCAGCACAGGTGGGCGACAACCGTATCCGCACGTTCCGCCGCGGCTCGGCCCAGATCACCTTTCGGCATTCGTTGAAACCAAGCCGATACATCAGGAGATACTGACCTGGGTCGACCGCAAAGGAGAACGCCTCGTTTCGCCCGACCCGGTAAATCTCCCGGTCATCAAGCCGAACCACCATAGTCGCGAACCAACCGGCCAGCGATCCGTCGCGGTAGATGGTGATGTTCGCGGCTTCGGACGGGTTGGTCACGATCGGCAGATTGCCCGACAGACCGCCCGTCGTGCATCCCGCCATAAGTGCTAAGGCTGCAACGATGCCGATCAATCCAAACCTGATACGACTCATATCAATCCCGTTTCCGTTTGCCCGTCCGGGCCCTGCTGCGTAACGATCCGGATCTGGATCCAACGACGCCGCCGGACCGACTCGGCGCGATGTTCCAGCCGACTCCACCGCTCCCGCCTTGCCTCGGGATCATGCATGGATCACCCTTGCGGCGTCAAAGCCAATCGACCGGAGTCCGGCAGATGAACAGCAGGCCGTGGGGGCTCGATGCGCCGCCCCGCATCATGGGCATTCTCAACGTCACCCCCGACAGTTTTTCCGACGGCGGGCGTTATCTCGATAGCGATATTGCGGTGCAACATGGCCTGGCGCTGATCGGCGAGGGCGCGGATCTGCTCGACATCGGCGGCGAGTCGACCCGACCCGGCGCACTTGCGGTGTCCGCGGTTGAGCAGGCGCGGCGGGTCATCCCCGTGATCGGGAGACTGCGCGAAACCATCCCAAGCAGCACCCTGCTCAGCATCGATACCACCTGCGCGCAGGTCGCCGAGGCAGCACTCGACGCCGGCGCCGACTGGATCAACGACACCTCCGCCGGGCGCGATGACCCGGCCATGCTCGCGCTGGCGGCCGACCGTGGTGTGCCGATCGTGTTGATGCATCGGCAAGGCATGCCGACCTCGATGCAGGAGAATCCGCGCTACCTGGACGTGATCGCCGAGGTCAGAGGCTTCCTCTGCGCGCGGATCGACGCCGCACTGGCCGCCGGCGTCGCACAGGACAGAATCCTGACAGACCCGGGCATCGGGTTCGGCAAGACGCTCGAGCACAATCTCGCCCTCCTTGCCGGGTTGGCCGAATTGGTCCGCCTGGGCCCTCCGGTTCTGCTTGGCGCAAGCCGCAAGCGCTTCATGAGCACGATCTGCCGGGAGCCGGATTTTGCGGCCCTGATGCCTGCAACCTGCTCCACGACGGCGATTGGCGTCATGGCCGGGGCCCAGGTCTTTCGCGTACATGATGTCGCCGGCAACCGTCAGGCCGCCGACGTCGCCTGGGCGGTGCGCCAAGCCGGGCGGTCGCGCTGATCCGACGCGCAATCAGGTCGGCCTGATGTGCCGGATCTGCGCGAGCGCGACATCGTCGATGGCGAATGCCTTGGCAAAACCCGTGACATAGCGCGCGCTGCGCGGGCTGAGCCGAATGAGATGAAAGTCGCTCAGACCCTTTAGGGTCGTGATCAGGCCGCCGAAGCGACCTTCGAAGCGGCCGAGGATGGTTTCGAACCCATCCGTCGTGCGCGCAACCTCCTCGGCGCGACACTGATAGGACAGACGCCGCCGGGCAAAGAGATTCCGGGTGGATGACTCATCCTCGATGAACAACACGGCCACGCGCCCGCTCTCCATCAGGTTACTGGTGTGACTCGAAAGCTCGCTGACGAAAATATAGAACTCGCCGCTCTCCTCCACGAACGGCGCATAGCTCGCCTCGGGCTCCGCGTCCGCGCCGATGGTGGCCATCAGCAAGGTCGAGAAGCCTTCCCGGAAGCGGGTGAGATCCTCGTAGACCTGCCGCAGATCGGGCAGATCGGGGTCGGTTGGCTTGTGATTCATCGACTCTCCGGCCAGTGACTTGGTGTTGAGGAACGAAAACCTGGAGGATAGGATTTTTTGGATGACATGGATTCCACTTGGGTCCAGCCTCTGGCGCCTGAGATGCTCCGCGCGCAGAATCTTCAAAACCTGATGCCGATTGCGCCGGACGATTCACACCTTCATTCATACCTTTCGATTCCGCGGAGACCCCGATGTCGCTGATCCGTCGAACCCGCTTCCTGGTCGCCCTGTCATGGCTGGGCCTTGGTCTTGCGCCGGCCACTCTGCTCCAGGCATCGCCCCCGGATTCCGAATCGGCGCCGCGTCTGGCGATCACCGGAACCCTGACCTATACAGCCCGAATCGCCCTGCCTCCGGATGGGCTCGCTATCATCGAGCTGAGCGATATGAGTGTGCCGGGTGGCCGCCTGATCGCCGAGCAGCGGATTGCCCTGGAGGGTCGGCAGGTGCCGATTGCCTTTGAGCTTGCCGTCGAGCGCACCGAGCTGAGCGAGACACAACCCTACAGCGTCAGTGGCACCATTCTGTCCGGCGGGCTCATCGCCTGGGCAGCGGAGCCGGTGACCATCGAGCCCGGCATGCTTGATATCGAACACGGACTCGACCTCGGCACGGTCATGCTGAACCGGCATGATCCGGTCGCCCCGGCGACCGCCTTCCTATGCGGCGACCAGCCCATCCGGGTCGGCTTTGCGCACGACGGGATGCGTCTTGAGATCGGAAACCAATCATTCGATCTGCGACAGGCACTCTCCGGCTCGGGCGCCCGCTATGTCGCGCTCGACGATGACGCCACATCCTTCTGGAGCAAAGGCGATCGCGGCATGTTGACGGTGGCCGGCACAAGCTACCCCGAATGCGTCCCGGTGAAGCCCGCGCAGACAGCCTTTCGCGCCACAGGCAACGAGCCCAGTTGGGTGCTGAAGATGGACGACACGCGGGTGGAGCTCAACGCTGACCTGGGTGAGACCTGGATCGAAGTGGCCCTGACCGAGCCGGAGCTGATCCAAGATGGGCGTCGCTACGGCAATCTCATCGAGGACGGCACCCTCACCATCAGCATCCTGGATCGGCACTGCGTCGACACCATGAGCGGCATGCCGCATCCGAAAACAGTCGAGATCATCCTCGACGAGCGGACGCTGCACGGCTGCGGCGGCGAGCCGGCCGAGTTGTTGCAGGGTCCGGAATGGGTCGTGGAGGACATCGAACGCGGCGGCATCATCGATCGTTCGCGCGTCACGCTCATCTTCGGCGCGGACGGGCAGTTCTCGGGCCGGGCGTCCTGCAACAGCTATCTCGGGGACTACAGGCTGACCGGCGAGTCGCTCACCCTCGTACCATCCGCGACGACCAGGATGGCCTGCGCGCCGGCCTTGATGAATCAAGAGGAGCGGTTCCTGGATCTACTCAAACGGGTTCAGCGTTTTGAGCTGGATCCAACCGGGGCGCTGGTGTTGCTGACGAATGACGGGGGGTCGCTACTGGCGCGCCGCGAGGGTTCCGCGCGTTAGACCGGCCATCCAGAGGTTCAGCGCAAACGCTGGCGCCTGACGCCCGCCGATGGTGCGATCCGCGAGGTTTAGCGCGGGCAAGCCGCGCGCCTCTGTTACTGACCACCCATCACACAGGGTTTAGTGCAAACGCGCCGAGGATGAATGCTCAGGCAGCGCACGCATATCACTTGAAACAGTCACTTAAACCGCGCCCAGCGCAGCCCGAGCAGACGGGCGCGAACACATGCCCAAACGCGGACGTCGCCTGTCATCGCCGGGCACGGTTTAACCTCAGTGCCCGCCGCCCTTCAGCGCGCTGTTCATCCCTTCAATGGTGTCCTTGGCATCGCCAAACACCAATGAGGTGTTCGCCTGATAAAAGAGCAGGTTGTCGACGCCGGCGTAGCCCGGACGCATCGAGCGCTTAAGGAAATAGACCTGACGCGCGCGACCGGCTTCCAGGATCGGCATGCCGTAGATGGGACTCGTCTTGTCTTCCTTAGCCGCCGGATTGACGACATCGTTGGCGCCAACCACAAGCACCACGTCGGTGCTCGGGAACTCCGGGTTGATCTCATCCATCTCAAGCACGCGGTCGTAGGGGATATCGGCCTCGGCGAGGAGCACATTCATGTGCCCGGGCATCCGACCGGCGACCGGGTGGATCCCGAACTTCACCTCCACGCCGCGCGACTCCAGATGCTCCATCAGCTCCTTCAACGCGTGCTGGGCCTGCGCGACCGCCATGCCGTAACCGGGGATGATGATGACCCGGTTCGCATCTTCCATCCAGTAGACAGCGTCCTCGACCGCTGCGGATTTGACGCCCTTCTCCGCGGCCGCGGCACCGGCACTGTCCCCGCCGCTGCTGTCCGAGCCGAAGCCGCCGAACACCACGTTCAGGATCGAGCGGTTCATCGCCTTGCACATGATGTAGGACAGAATCGCGCCCGAGCAGCCGACCAGTGCGCCGACGATGATCAGCAGATTGTTGTGCAGCGTAAAGCCGGTCGCCGCCGCGGCCCAACCCGAGTAGCTATTGAGCATCGAGATGATGACGGGCATGTCCGCCCCGCCGATCGGAATGATCAGGGTCACGCCGAGGGTAAAGGCGAGCAGCGTCATGAGCGTGAGCGACATCAGGCTCCCGGTCATCGCAAAATGGACCGCCAGGCCGAGAGTCGCGATCCCGAGCACGGCGTTCAGCAGATGCTGCCCCTTGAACTTCACCGGGCTGCCGCTGAGCAGACCCTGCAGCTTGCCGAAGGCGATCACCGAGCCGGTGAAGGTAATGGCACCGATGACCACGCCCGCCGAGATCTCGCCCATCAGGAGCGCGCTGAGGTCGCCGGCGCTGCGCTTGGTCAGGAAGGTTCCGATCGCCACTAGCACAGCCGCCATGCCGACAAAGCTGTGCAACGCCGCCACCAGCTGAGGCATCGCGGTCATCTGAATGCGCAGGGCGACAATGATGCCGATGACGGCACCGAGGGTCATGCCGACGATGATGAACCCGTAAGACTGCACCTGCTCGCCCATCAGGGTCGCAGCGACGGCGATCAGCATGCCGAGCATGCCGTAAAGATTCCCGCGCCGCGCCGATGCCGGATGCGTCAAGCCCTTCAAGGCAAGGATGAAGAGCACGGCGGAGACCAGATAGGCGATCGCCTGGAGATTGACTGAAAGTGACATGGTGACCGGTCCTACTTCTTCTTCTTGAACATCGAGAGCATCCGGTGTGTCACCAGAAAGCCGCCGAAGACGTTGATGGATGCCAGGAGCACGGCGATGAAACCGATGATCTGGGCAAACAGTCCCGCATCGGGGTCACCGGCGACAAGCAGCGCGCCGACCAGAACGATGCCGGAAATGGCATTGGTCAAGGCCACCAAGGGCGTATGCAGAGAGGGCGTGACGCCCCACACCACCCAGTAGCCGATGAAGCAGGCCAGAACGAAAACGTAGAGTGCAACCAGCGAAGGGTCGAGTGCCTCGGGCATAGGAGTGGCTCCGGTTAGACGATGATCGGGGGCGACCGGCCGGCGATCAGCGGTCTGTCATGCATTGACGTAGGTCGTGGAACGACAAGGGCGCAAGACGCGAGCGAGCCGTGCTGGACGACGGCCAGGTTGCCGCGTCCAGGGACCGGTCCCGGTCTTCGCGCCCGGCGTGTCCTGGCGGTTCACAACGTTCGAGCCGGCATCAGGCGGCAGGCTTCACGAGCATGGCCGCCGTGATGTCGTCTTCGGCCAGATCCTTCAGCTCGGGGCCGGACGCGCCCGGCGTGACCATGATCTCGATCAGATTGGCGAGATTGCGCGCGTAGAAGGCACTCGCGTCCGCCGGCACCAGGGCCGGAAAATTGGTCAGGCCCACGATGGTGACGCCCTGTCGTTCGACGATCTCGCCCGCCACCGTCAGGGGGCAGTTGCCGCCGTTGGCGGCGGCCAGGTCGACGATGACCGAGCCCGGACGCATCCGCTGCACCACCTCTTCGGTCACCAACACGGGAGCTGGACGACAGGGGATCAAAGCAGTCGTGATAATGATATGCGCCTTGGCAAGTTGGTCGCCCAAAGCGGCCTGCTGCCTGGCCTTGGCCTCGTCGGACAACTCCTTAGCATAACCGCCTTCGCCGGCACCGCTTTCGCCGAGGTCGAGCTCGATCGGTTTGGCACCCAGCGAGCGGATCTGCTCCTGTGTCTCAGGGCGCACATCGTAGGCGTAGACATCGGCACCCAGACGACGCGCGGTGGCGATCGCCTGCAGGCCGGCTACCCCGACACCCAGGACAATCAGCCGGGCCGGCTTCGCCGAACCGGCCGAGGTCATCATCATGGGCAGGAAACGGCCGTAACGCGCTGCCGCCTCAATTGTCGCGCGATACCCGGCAATATTGCTCTGCGAGGACAGGGCGTCCATCGACTGGGCGCGGGAGGTCCGCGGCATGCGCTCCATCCCCAGGACACGCATGCCCTTGGCGAGCATCGCCGTGAGGGTGGCATCCTCCCCGCAACTCTCGAGCAGGCCGATGTAGAGACCGCCGGGGCGCAGTGCCTCGACATCCGTCGCGTCGGGCCGACGGACCTTCAGTAGAAGGTCGACATCGAAGGCACCGGCACGATCGGTCACGGCGGCACCTGCGGCCGTGTAGTCGGCATCGGGGTAGCCGGCGCGCGCGCCGGCGCCCGACTCGACGACGACATCGAAGCCCTTACCGACGAGTTTCTTGACGACTTCAGGGATCGATGCCACCCGCGTCTCGCCGGGGACCGTTTCCAAGGGAATTCCGATCTTCATCTTCTCGTACTTCCTATCCGCAGGTCAGCCGCCCCGGGGCGACAAAAAGCCGCCGCATTATGGGTGCGGGGATCCGTCGCCGCAACCACCGGCGCAGCGCGCGGACCAGCGTTGGTGAATCGATCGGCCTCAGCGCTCGCCGCTGCCGCGCAGCCCTTTGATGATATGCGAGGAGATCTCCTCGATCGACTGACTGGTCGTATTGAGCACCGGGATCTGAAGACGCTTGTAGACCATCGCTGCCATTCGGATGTCGTCCTGGCAGCGCTCCAGCGAGGCATAGGCACTGCCGGGACGGCGCTCCTCGCGGATCAGCTGCAGCCGCTGCGGGTCGATCGTCAACGCGAACAGCTTGTGGCGACAATCCCAAACCAGCTGCGGCACATCGCCGCGCTCAAAGTCTTCCTCGGTCATGGGGTAGTTCGCCGAGCGCAAACCGTAGTGCATCGCCAGGTAGAGACAGGTCGGCGTCTTGCCGGAACGTGACACGCCGATCAGGACCACATCCGCCCGGTGAAAATTGTCCGGACGGATCCCGTCGTCGTTTGCCATGGCGAAGTTGATCGCCTCGATCCGCTTGGTGTAGTAGCTCGGTTTCGTGATGGCATGGCTGCGCCCGGCCTTGCGGCTCGGCGGCACGCCCAGCTCGGCGGAGAGCGGCTCGACGAACCCCTCGAACAGTTCCATGTAGAAGCAGTTTCCGCTTCGCAGGATCTCGCGGATCTCGTTGTTGAGCATGGTCGCAAAGACGATCGGGCGCGCCCCGTCGCGTTCGGCGGCCTCCTGCATGCGCTGCGTCAACGCCTTGGCGCGCAGGTCGGTGTTGATGTAGGGCATGTAGACCTGCTCGAAGTCGACGGTGTCGAATTGCGACAACAGGCTGTGGCCGAGCGTCTCGGCCGTGATTCCAGTGCTTTCGGAGACAAAAAAGACGGTGCGATTCATAGGCCCTGACAGAGTGATGCAAGTCAATGCATTGTATATTGGGATTTGGTGATATAGAGAACCGCTGATCACCCCAGCGTGCCGGCGCAGCATGGACGGCAGCAACGCCGCGGACTTTAATGGACGGTCTCGGTCGGCACGCTGACCGATCTTCGCCGAGCCGGCACGCCAACCGGCAGGCCCACCGACAGGCCGAGGAGATCTCCCCCATGCCCAAGATCACGAACGACCGTCAACTGCGTGATGCACTCAACGGACTTAGCGCCACACAACAACGCATTCTAGGCTGCCGCTTCGCCCAAAACGTGATACGCCTGAGTCAGGACGAACGCGTGAACCGGGCCATCGAAACCGGACTGCGCGACCAGATTGCACCGGGCGAGCTGGAAGACGCCTTCAAATCTGCCAAAGCCTACGCGGCGAAGACCTACACCGACTGCGGCAAAGACACGGACTGGCTGGCCCAGGCCGACCACTTCGTCGCTGCCTGCGCTGCCGCAGCCCTGACCCCGGACGCCCTGCTGAGCGAAAAACAAAATCGCGCCTGGAAGGCCGCGATGCAGGCCCGAATGGCCGTCAACTGCACCCTGATCGAAGAGGACGACGCACCCGAGACGTCGGAGGCCGAGCATCAATACGCTCTGACCGAGACATTCTTGGGCTGACCCGATTCAACCGGGCGCGCGGGTTGCCTTTCGGCACGCCCGCCGGCCACTCAGTCAATCAGGTTCTCAGCCGACAACCTCACGCGCTGGCGCCGATACCGATGCCGTCTTCCGCGGCCAGCATGGCGTCGTAGATCTCCCAGGCTGCCGCGGCTTCTTCGGCGCTCATCCGACTGATCGCGTGGCCCAGATGAACCACGACGTAGTCACCCACGCCGATGCTCTCGTCCTGCAGCATAAACAGATTCACCTCACGCTCCGCGCCTTTCGCCGTACAGCGCGCAATGAAGCCATCGACGGACTGAATCTGCATCGGAATCCCGAGGCACATAGATAGAACCTGCATCTGAGTCGAGTGTGGCCTGAAGGCTAAGCCCTGGTCGCAGCGCCCGCAAGGACTTCGATCAAGGGATCCTCGATCTGTAATCGATCCTTAAGATGTCGTTTAAAGTGTCGTGCGGTCCGCGCGACTGCGGCCATAATAGAGCTTTTAGTCACGCAAAGGTCTCGCGCCGTGCAACCCGCCACACTCATCCTCGGCCTCGGCAACGTCCTTATGACCGACGAGGCGGTCGGCGCCGAGGTGGTTCGCCGTCTCGAGCAGCAGAGCGATCCGAATCCATCCCTGGTTTTCATCGACGGCGGGACGCTGAGCTTCACACTCGCCCTGCCGATCGGCGACTGTTCGCGTCTGATCGTCGTCGACGCCGCGGTTTTGGGCGAACCGCCCGGCAGCATCCGGGTTTTCGAGGGCGAGGCGATGGATCGACAGCTCAGCGTCAATGCCAAGACCGTTCACGAGGTCAGTCTGTCCGATCTGATGGACATCGCACGACTCACCGACACTCTGCCCACAGAGCGCGCATTGGTCGGCATCGAGCCGGCCTTTGTCGGCTGGGGCGATCGGTTGACCCCTGCGGTCGAGGCTGCCATTCCCGCCGCCATCACGCGGATCCGCGAGCTGTTGGCCGATTGGGATGCCCGCGGCGTATCCGGTACGGACTGATCATAAGTTGAGGCACGACATGACCGAACCCTATTTCGCCCACCGCATCGCCGAGCCCGTCGCCCCGGCCGGCCGAATCCTCGTCCGCAATCCGTTCGACCTCAGTCCGATTGCAAAGGTGGAGGTGGTTGATCGATCGGGCGTCGATCGGGCACTGACCATCGCGCAGGGTTTGTTTCGAAACCGCGATGCCTGGTTGCCTGCACACGAGCGTGTCGCGATCCTTCATCGCACGGCCGACCTGATGTTGGACCAGGCCGAGCATCTGGCCCTGGAGGCGGCCCGCGAGGGTGGCAAGCCCCTGATCGACTCACGAATCGAGGTGACGCGGGCCATCGAT
This sequence comes from Thiocapsa sp., assembly GCA_041741175.1. Classification (GTDB taxonomy): domain Bacteria; phylum Pseudomonadota; class Gammaproteobacteria; order Chromatiales; family Chromatiaceae; genus Thiocapsa. The sequence continues at coordinate 14,018 of JBGSKP010000339.1, forward strand.
GGCGTGCGCAATTGCGCGGAGCTGCTGCGCAGCGAGGGTGGCGGCAGCATCCCGATGGGTGCAACCGCCGCCTCGGCCGGGCGACTCGCCTTCACCAGCCGCGAACCGATCGGCCCGGTAGTTGCAATCAGCGCGTTCAACCATCCATTGAACCTGATCGTCCATCAGGTCGGCCCGGCCGTTGCCGCCGGCTGTCCGGTCGTGATCAAACCGGCCGAGGACACACCGCTGTCATGCCTGCGCTTCATCGATCTGCTGCGTCAGGCCGGACTTCCAGCCGGCTGGGCTCAGGCGTTGGTGACGGACCGCACCGAGACAGCCGAGGCGCTGGTCACGGACCCCAGAGTCGCATTCCTGACATTCATCGGCAGTGCGCGGGTTGGCTGGCACCTGCGCTCGCTGCTCGCGCCCGGCGCACGCTGTGCGCTGGAGCATGGCGGAGTGGCACCGGTCATCGTCGACCGGGGTGTGGACTTCGCTCAGGTGGTGCCGCTGCTCGCCAAGGGCGGCTTTTATCACGCCGGTCAGGTCTGCGTATCCGTGCAGCGTGTCTATGCCGATCGGACCATCGCAGAAGATCTGGCGCAGCGCTTGGCCGATGCCGGGGCGGGCATGCGCGTCGGGGATCCGACCCAGAACACAACCGCGATCGGGCCGTTGATCCGCCCGACGGAGAACGAGCGCGTCCATGCCTGGGTACAGGAGGCGGTGGCCGGCGGAGCGGCACTGCTCATGGGCGGTCAAACACTCTCAGAAACCTGCTATGCGCCAACGGTGCTCCTGGATCCGCCCGAGGATGCGCGCATCAGCACGCAGGAGATCTTTGGCCCGGTGATCGCGGTCTATAGCTCCGACGCGCCCGATGAGGCGATCAAGCGGGCCAATGCCCTGCCCTACGCCTTTCAGGCCGCCGTGTTCACCCGCGATTTGGGTTTTGCCCTGCGTGCCGCAACGCGGCTGGATGCCTCGGCCGTGATGATCAACGACCACACCGCCTTTCGCGTCGACTGGATGCCTTTCGCAGGGCTGCGCCAATCCGGACTCGGGATCGGCGGCATTCCCCATAGCTTCCGTGAGATGCAGATCGAGAAGATGCTGGTGTTGCGCGCAGAAGGGCTCTGAAGCGCGTCCAGTCAATAACGCTTCAAGGTGAAGGTTCGGGACCAGAGCCCGAACAGGTCCAGATGCAGGCGCAGCAATTCATACCGTGCGGCCAACTTGCCGTGGACCTTCCGCGACGCATAGTTGAAGTAGTCCGTATAACTGCAGAACCGGGTGTATCCCTTACTGCGCAGAGACGCGCAGCAGGCCCCGCGCATCATCGTCGCCAGATTCCGTCCGCGATAGTCCGGATCAACATAGGCGGCGAAGAGATAGACCTCATCGTCGGCCAGCTCGCGGAAATTCGGCGGGAAATTAAAAGCGTCGACATCGCACCACATTTTCGCCACGACATGCGAACCATGCTTGACGCCGAAGCAGAGCTTGCCTTCGCGAAACCAGCCCTGCAAGGTTTCCCTCGACGGCTTTGGCTCGAGACGGAGCAGTTCATCGATGTCCGCTTCGGTCAAAAACCCGAATGTGTAGTCGACGCGCGACAGGTCCAGGTCGAGCGGCTTCTCGCAGCCGCTCGCCACCAGGAAGGGGTGCACCAGGACGCCGACCCGCTCCAGGCGTCTCAGAATGCCCGGAATGATTCGCTTCGGGAGCGATTGATGCGTGCTGTGGCTGATGCTCATGATGTGGGTGCAGTGGCCGGGGCGATTTAGCCAGTCAAGACCTTAATGAATCCAGTCGGTCCACGTCGCCCGCTCAGGCATGGGTGGGCGAGATTTCGATCGCAATGCTGTCGGGTTGGCGGTCATCCGTCAGCAGCACGATTCATGACCGGACGGAGCACAGCCGTGGAGACGCCGTCGCGCGCGGCCGACAGCCAGAGCCGGGAGCGGGACACCCAGTAGTCGACCGGAGAGCGCACGACTGTCACGCGCATGGTCTGACGAATGCCGGTTGCAAAACGGTACTTGAAGGACTCAGACCCGACGGTGAAGTCGAACTCGTCAAGCCCCCGATCGATGGTGTCTTCCAAGAGGAACTTGATCAGGACCTGACCAGGTGATCGCTCCGCATAGCGAATATCGAATGTCGGTTTATACCAATAAAATCGATTGCGATACTCGAAGCCGAAATGAAATGCGATCGGCTTGCCGTTGAACAGCACGACATGGAACCGGAGCCACCCCCGGCCGGCTAATTTCCCGACTAGTACGCGGTAGAAAAAACGCTCGGCAGGATCGTGGAACTGGCTTGGTGCATCCGTCATCCCGCGGCGAGCAATGTGCTGCTGGAAGAAGACATCCATGTAACCGAGGATTTCCGCTTCGCTCCGGCAATAGTGAAATCGCAGCTCGCCCGCTTTATCGAAGTAATTATAGCGACGCCGCAAACTGGACTTGTTGGCGATACGCCGGTCAGCCGAGAGATCCCCCATTTTGCGATATGGCGCTTCCTGATCGTCCTGCACGATCAATTGGGATCCGCGCTCCTTAAAGAAGTCCAGGGTTGCACGGAAGGTGGCGAGATGCGAGGGGAAGTGAGAGAGATAGATGCTGTCGACCGACCCGAGACGGTCGTAGATCTCGCGCAGCATGGTCGTGAGTGCTTGCGGTGTAGCGGGGTCGACAATGAAGCTGAGGTAATCCGAGGCATGATTCAGGCAGCCGATGAATCGGAGCTTGAACTGACCCTCGCGCGGCAGCGACCCGGGGTCGGTGATCATCATCGGCGCAATGCCAACGATTCTCCCCTCATCGAAGCAGACCACGACCATGAGTTCATGATCCCCGCCGAATGCCTCCCACCAGGCACTGTGCCAGGCGAACGACTGGTAGATCGTACAAGCGGGATCCCGCTCGACTAACTCCGACCACGCAGATTCGATCGCGGCAACATCACGCCAAGTCTCTAGTACCGTTGCACGCATCGGTTATTCCTCCTCAGGGCTTGTATGCCTGGTTTAAATTTCGTCGATGTCGATCGTTGGTCGCGCCGCAGAACCGCATCGGGGTCGCCCGCCATGAGCGCGAATCGGTGGGCGCGAGTGGCTCGGCTGCAACTTGTTGTTATGGCACAACTACCACTCGTCCCCGCAGACTTTCGGACACAAATCTACAACTCTATCGGAGCGACCCGCTCCCCTCGACATCCTCTCCTGATTGAGGATAGACCAAACTCAACGCCTTGCACAAGATTTCTTAGCGAAAGTCTTGAGCAGTCCGGACAGGCCAGTCAAGCCTCAGCGCATATTTTTCACCACAAAATGACAAAGGAGAATGGCGGCGAAGCCGCTCGAAACCCGTTGGCACACGCTACAGGCGCAGACTGATATATAGATACAACACAAACACTAAGAAAAAAGCCGAAGGCCCGGTCCGAAGACCCGCCGCCCGAACCGAGAAACCAGACATTCAGGAATGTTGTGCAGGGCTGAGCGGGCGCTAGAGTTGCGGATTCGGAGCGCGGACCCAACTTCCCCGGTTGCGGCTGTGGTTGTGGTTGCCTCACTCTCCTTTATCCGGCGAGGGTCCGTTATGACTGCGCACCCCTTGACTCATCATGAAATTTTTACCCTGGTCGAGCCCTTCACGCGACGTGGGCGCCACGTCGATCTGGCGGAGAGCGACCGGATCGAGCGGCGCCTCCTGTTTAAGCCTATCGATCATCCGGGTGACGGACGGACAGCTTCGGCTTTAAGCGAGACCCTGGTGCTTGAACATCCCAAGGCCGATCAGTATCGACTGACTCGTAAACTCACTCATCCCGGCGGATTGGAAGCGGATCTCGTGATCGAGGGCGCCGATCCCGGCGTCCTGCTCGAGCGCGTCGAAGCGTTTAATCCGCATCGCCACTTCCGCGAAAGGCCGACCTACAAGATCGCCCGGAGCTACCGGCTGGAGTCCAGCTCGGGCGCAGCGGTCGACGCCGACGCGCCCACGCGACTGATCCTGACGCGCGGCGAGGCCCGTGTTGAGGGTCTGACCCTGTTGATGAAGGTGCAAACCGGCCGCGGCATGCCGGCCGAAGTGGAACTGTGCGCAGAGGACGGCGATACCATCGCGCTGCCAGAGGACATGCTCGCGGTGATCGGTTGGGATTGGCGGCGGCTCATCCGCGCCAAGTCGCGCTGGCGCAGCGCCATTAAGCTGCGCGGCAAGGAGCCGGAGCGCAGCCGCGACGCGGAGGTGAAGCTCACCCGCACCGTCGAGCATCTGGCGAGGACCCTCGGCGAGTCACCCGCGCGTTACCATGACCGGCTGGTTCGGGCGCGCTGGAACGTCGCCTTTCGCCGCGCGATCCCGCTGTTGATCGGCTTGGGTCTCATCTTCGGCGCACCTGCGATTCAGTACCTGGAGCTCTCCGAGGGCTCGCTGATCCGAATGCTGATTTTTCACTCCCCGCCGCTGCTTATGGTGCTCTTTTTTTCCATGCGCGAGATGCCGCGGATCGAGATTCCGCCCTTCCCGAAACCCCTGACCACGACCGCTTGGCGAGACCCCCCGGCAACGCCGCCGACCGAGACACCTGAGGCGCTGACACAGAAGACTTAGCAAGCGCCAGGCGGCTTCATCCGATTGCGCCCCTGCTTGGTGCCAAGGGCCCTATACTGTCGGCTGTTTCAGTAACGATTCGTCAACACCTCAAGCCGCGCCGACGCCGACGGACCAACACACCCGGCCACGATCGCCAAAGCGGCTTAAACCGACGATCGCGGTTGATAGACGCGGTTGATACAGGAGAGAAGTGCTCTACGATGCTCGGCAACCCGATGAACATCCCTCCGGTCTCGATCGCCGCCGCGAAGACAGCGCTGATCGAGCAATACTCCGATGCCACCTTGCGGCGTCGCGCCTCCATGCTATGGGGGACGCGCGGCGTCGGAAAATCCTCGATCGTGCGCCAGGTCGCGGATCACTTCGGGGTTCCACTGGTGGATCTGCGGCTCACCACGATCGAGCCGGTCGATATCCGCGGCGCCATTTATGCGGACGACACTCTGGCCAAGACCGTGTGGTTTCCGCCCGAGTTCCTGCCCTCGCCGGATCAGCCGAACGGCATTCTCTTTCTCGACGAACTGACCGCCGCCGATCAGCGTCTGCAGATCTCGGCCTATTCCCTGATTCTCGACCGACGGGTCGGACACTATCGATTGCCCGACGGCTGGCAAGTGGTTGCCGCGGGAAACGCGAGCTATCACGGCGCAGTCTGTCACGACATGGGTACGGCGCTGGCCGACCGGATGTTTCATTTCAATGTCCAGACCGTCATTGATGCCTTTCTGGCGCATGCCATGGCGATGGAGTATGCGCCCGAGATCATGGCGTATCTGAAGGTCCGCCCGGACAAGCTCGACGATACCCAATCTCAGCTCGCCAACGATCATTTGATCGGCGCCAGTCCGCGCGGCTGGGAGGATATCTCCAATGTTCTGAAATCGAAGCTGTCCGAGACGGCCAAGCGGCTCTTCGTGCAGGGGCGCATCGGCGCCGCCAACGCGGCCGAATTCTTCGGCGTTCTACGCGAGATCCAGGCCGGTACCGACGTCGTCAAGTTGCTCGCCAGCCGTCCGGGACCGGAAACCGCGGCCCTGCTACCCAAGACGCTCGACGGGCTTTACGGCATGGTCTATGGGCTCCTGGCCGCCAGCGTCGACGACGGCACACTGGGCCGGTCACTGGAGATCATCGAGCAGTTTCCCGATATCCGCGGCGAGGTTCCGCTGCCGATCCGCGAGTCCCAGACCCTGGCGATGGAGCTGCTCATGCAGAGGGCGCTGGAGATGGGTCTGGAGGCGACAGTCCTCGACAGCGCCTCTTATCGCAGCTATGTCGAGCAGCGGCGGGTCGACGATCGGGATGCCTGACGGGGCGGATCTGTATCGCCATCGCGGAACCCGCGCGATCCAGCGGATGGTGGAATTCGCCCCATCCACCGGCGGGCTGGCCCTGTGGGTCAAGCATCGTGATCTCCCGCCCGAGGCCGATCCGGGTTTGATCGCGACAGACGGGACCACGGTCTACTATGCCGCCGGCTTCGAGCGACTTCCGGTCGCCGCGCAGGTCGGACTGGTCGCCCACGAGGTGCTGCATATCGCCTTGCGGCATCCGCAGCGGTTTCTCGATCTGCAGGCGCTCCTGGGCGATGTCGATCTGGAGCTGTTCAACATCTGCGCCGACGCCATCGTCAACAGCACGCTCAGCCATCTGAGCTGGCTGCAGTTGCCCGCCACCAGCGTCCTTCTCGATCAACTCATTCTCGGCACCCTGGGCGCTGAGGTGGGCGTCGACAAGGCGCTGCTCGAATGGGACGTCGAACGCCTCTACCGGGCCATCGATGACCGTCGCCCCGCCGCAGAGGGACGTAAACAAGCCTCCCGCAGCCGGCGGCGCGGCGGTGTCGGCGACCAACA
>JBGSKP010000340.1:0-3869 GCA_041741175.1 Thiocapsa sp.
CGCGAGGTCAATCATCGCGTGCTGGGGACGCAACGCCTGCCCGAGGCCATTTGGGTCGACCGGCTCGACGACGCGCTCGCGCTGATCGGACGCCGCAGCGAGGCGGCCCGTTTCAACGCGATCCTGGCCCTGACCCGCTCGCGTCAACCCGTACTGCTCGACTGGCTCGGCAAACGGCCGTTGCAGGCACTTGAGCTCGCTCAACATTGGGAGCCTCTGCTTACGGTCGTGGATTGGGTGGAGCGTCATCCGCGTCCCGGTCTGTATCTGCGGCAGCTCGATATTCCCGGCATCCAGAGCAAGTTCATCGAGGCGCATCGCGGGGTGCTCGCCGAGCTCCTGGACCTGGTGCTGCCGCCCGAGGCCATCGACACCGGTCGGGTCGGGGTCAGTCGGTTTGCTGCACGCTATGGCTTTCTCGACAAGCCGGTGCGCATCCGCTTTCGTGTGCTCGATGAGCGGATCAGCCTGCTACCGGGCCCCGTGCAGCCTGATCTGACACTGGACACCGCGAGCTTCGCGCGTCTGCGGATCCCGATCCAGCGCGTCTACATCACCGAGAACGAGACCAATTTTCTCGCCTTCCCGGCCGCACCCGACGCCATCGTCCTCTTCGGTGCCGGCTATGGCTGGGATGCACTGGCACAGGCCGAGTGGCTCGCCGGCTGCCCTATCCACTACTGGGGCGATATCGACACCCACGGATTTGCCATACTCGATCAGCTGCGGAGCCGCTTCGGACAAGTCGTCTCCTTCCTGATGGATCGGGACACCCTGATGGCGCACGAGCGCTTCTGGGGCGAGGAGCCTGATCAGGTCATTCATGATCTACCCAGACTCACCGCGCCGGAGCGGGCGTTATTCGACGATCTGCGCGACAACCGCATCCGCACCGGCCTGCGGCTGGAGCAGGAGCGTGTGGGTTTTCACTGGGTGCAGGCGGCGCTCGATGATGCGATCCACAGGCACCGGGGGCCATCCCGACAGGTGTCCGGTACAGATGGGACTGCCGTTAAATCGGGGACCTCGTCATAGAGCATTTGAACATCAACCGATCGCGCAGTCGGCCAAATCCGCGCCAATCTGCAACTGTACGCATCACGCCCGAAGGAGCGCATCCATGGACAGCACGCCCGGCATCGCCCGACTTATCATCACGGCCGCCGCCTTCGCCGCGGCCAAACATCGCAATCAGCGGCGTAAGGATGCGGCGGCATCGCCCTATATCAACCATCCGATCGCGCTCGCCAACGTCCTGGCAAACGAAGGCGGGATCGAGGATCCGACGGTGCTGTGCGCGGCCATCCTGCACGACACCATCGAAGACACCGAGACGACTCCAACCGAGCTGGAGCAGCAGTTCGGACCTCGGGTGGCCGCGATCGTCATGGAGGTGACGGACGACAAGACACTGCCAAAGGCCGTCCGCAAGCAGCTCCAGATCGACCATGCGGAACACATCTCGCGGGAGGCGAAGCTGGTGAAGCTGGCCGACAAGATCTGTAATCTCAGGGACATCCTGGCCTCGCCGCCGGCGGGTTGGTCGAGCGAGCGCAAATGTGACTATGTCGATTGGTCGGATCGGGTGATCGCCGGGCTCAGAGGGACACATCCCGAGCTGGAAGCCATCTTCGACAGCCTGCGCGACCGGCGCGACGAGCTTCGCTAACGGGTGCTCCCCGACATCGACGCAAAGGGCTCGGCAGGCGGCGCGCCGCCGCGGTTATGCTACCGTTCGTTCACCGCCCCGCAGAGACCTTTATCACGAGACCACCATGGCGACACGCTTTCCCTTGATCCTGGTCGACGCCTCCGGCTACCTGTTCCGCGCCTATCACGCCCTGCCCAAGCTGACCAACTCCAGGGGCGAGGCAACGGGCGCGCTGATGGGCGTCATCAGCATGCTGCGCAAATTGATCCATGAACATCGGCCGGACTACATCGGCGTGGTGTTCGATGCCCCCGGCAAAACCTTCCGCGACGATCTGTATCCTGCGTACAAGGCCCATCGCCCGGCGATGCCGGATGATCTGCGCGAGCAGATCCTGCCGCTGCAGGAGGTGATCCGGGCGATGGGGCTACCCCTGCTGATCATCCCGGACGTGGAGGCCGACGATGTCATCGGCACACTCGCGACGCGCGCCGCTGCACAGGGCATCCCGACCCTGGTCTCGACCGGAGACAAGGACATGGCCCAACTCGTCGGCGAACATGTGACCCTGGTCAACACCATGACGGACAGCATCCTGGATCCCGCCGGTGTGCAGGACAAGTTCGGCGTCCCGCCCGAGCGCATCGTCGACTATCTCAGCCTGATGGGCGACAGCGTGGACAATGTCCCGGGCGTGCCCAAATGCGGCCCCAAGACGGCGGCCAAGTGGATCGCCGACTTTGGCGATCTGAACGGCGTGATCGCCAATGCCGGGAAGATCACCGGGAAGGTCGGGGAGAATCTGCGTGCCGTGCTGGATCAGTTGCCCCTGTCGCGCCAGCTCACCACCATCAAGCGCGACCTTGATCTTGACCTCGACCCGACCGATCTGCGCCCGACCCCGCCCGATCAGGAGACCCTGCGCGGCTGGTATGAACGCCTCGAATCACGCCGGCTGCTGGCGACCTTAAAGGATGAGGACACCGGCGACGGAGCAGCGGCGTCGTCCGACGCATCCATGGAATCGCAGCCGACCCAGGCCTACGAAGTCGTCCTCACCCAGGACGCCTTCGAAGACTGGATGACGCGGATCGCCTCGGCCGATCTCATCGCATTCGATACCGAGACCACCGATCTGGATTACATGCGCGCGGAGCTGGTGGGCTTCTCGGTGGCCGTGGAACCCGGCAGCGCGGCCTATGTCCCGCTGGCCCACGTCTATCCGGGCGCGCCGGATCAGCTCAATCGCGAGGCGACACTGACGCGCCTGAAGCCACTGCTCGAAGACCCCGAGCACCTGAAGGTCGGGCAGAATCTCAAATACGACATGAGCGTGCTCGCGCGTTACGGCATCACGCTGCGCGGGATCGCCCACGACACCATGCTCGAAAGCTATATCATCGACAGCACCGCGACCCGCCACGACATGGATTCGCTGGCCAAGAAATACCTGGACTACAACACGGTCCATTTCGAGGACATCGCCGGGAAGGGCGCAAAACAGATCACCTTCGATCAGATCCCGCTGGAGCAGGCCGGACACTATGCCGCCGAGGATGCGGACATCACGCTGCGTCTGCACCGGGCGCTGTGGCCGCTGCTGGAGGCCGTTCCCGGCATGGCCAGACTCTACCAGGAGATCGAAATCCCGCTGATCCCCATCCTCTCGCGCATCGAGCGGAACGGCGTGCGGATCGATCCGGAACTGCTGGCTGTGCAGAGCGCGGAGCTGGCCAAACGCATTCAGCAGATCGAAATCCAGGCTTACGAGACCGCCGGGCGACGCTTCAACATGGGCTCGCCTAAACAGATCGGAGCGATCTTTTTCGAGGAGCTGGGTCTGCCCGTGGTCGCCAAGACGCCGACCGGCGCGCCCTCCACCTCCGAGGCGGTGCTTGAGCAGCTCGCCGCCGACGGTTATGCCCTGCCGGATCTGATCCTGCAGCACCGCAGCCTGTCGAAGCTCAAATCCACCTACACCGACAAGCTGCGCCAGATGATCAACCCGGACACCGGAAGGGTCCATACCTCCTATCATCAGGCGGTTGCCGCGACCGGCCGGCTCTCGTCCAGCGATCCGAATCTGCAAAACATCCCGGTCCGCACCGAGGAGGGTCGCCGCATCCGCCGCGCATTCGTCGCCGAGCCGGGGAACCGTCTGCTCGCCGCCGACTACTCCCAGATCGAGCTGCGGATCATGGCCCATCTCTCGGGCGAC
>JBGSKP010000341.1:0-3625 GCA_041741175.1 Thiocapsa sp.
GAGTAGAGGCGCGCGACCGAGGTCGCCCGGCTGAACAGAACCATCACGTAGCCGAGCAGGACGCCATCTTCTTCCGCAACTAGCGTGCGGGCACGGGCGCGCGTGAGCATGTAGCGGAACTGGCGGCGGTTGAGTCGGTCCGTCTCAAAGCTTGCCACCTCCAGCCGGAGCAGCGCACTCATGTCCGTCAAGACCGCAGGGCGGATGCGCGGCGGCGGGCGCGCGGTCTCGCTGATGGGGTGGCTGGGCACGAATCGATGGACGCTGATGTCGGCGAAAACTGGCGAGTGATGAGACGGAGGGCTAAGCTCGGAGAAATCTACAGGTCGCTCAGAAAAAAGCAAGGCGCCAATCTCCCAACCTCTCACCAGCTCTCAACCACATCGGACTCTCAGATGCCAACCCAGGCGCCCGCCCTGACCACCATGCTCGAAGGCCTGATCGGTACCCTCTCGGTCAGCAGCGTCACGCCTGCATTCGATCACAGCAATCGGGCGGTGGTCGACCTGCTGGCCTCCTGGCTGGAGTCGGCCGGCTTTCGGGTCGAGATCCTGGCGTTGCCTGGTCAGCCTGATAAGGCCAACCTACTGGCCACACTCGGCAGCGGACCCGGCGGGCTGGTGCTCTCCGGCCACACCGACACGGTTCCCTTCGACGCCCATCTCTGGACGCACGATCCACTGCGCCTGACCGAGGCCGACGGGCGCTATTACGGCCTGGGCACCTCCGACATGAAATCCTTCCTGGCGCTCGCAATCGAGGCCGCGCGTGGCCTGGTGGCGGCGGATCTGGCGCAGCCTCTGATGATCCTGGCGACCGCCGACGAAGAATCCGCGATGCACGGTGCGCGAGCGCTGGTCGAGGCCGGACGGCCGCTCGGGCGTTATGCGGTGATCGGCGAGCCGACTGGACTGCGGCCGGTGCGTCTGCACAAAGGCGTGATGGGAGAGTGTATTCGTCTGATCGGCCGCAGCGGTCACGCGAGCGATCCTTCACTCGGCAACAATGCACTCGACGGCATGCACGAGGTGATGGGCGCCTTGATAGCATGGCGGAGCGAGCTCTCGGAGATCCACCGTCACCCGAGCTTCCAGATCCCGCATCCCACACTGAATCTGGGCCACATCCACGGCGGGGACAATCCCAACCGCATCTGCGGCGAGTGCGAGCTGCATGTGGATATGCGTCTGCTGCCCGGTCTGAGTGCAACCGACGTGCGTGCGGAGTTGAGCCGTCGGGTCGCGACCGTCGCCGAGCGGCGCGGGCTTGCCTGGTCCGTCGAGCCCCTATTCGAGGCCATCCCCCCGGCTGAGACGCCGGCCGGTTCGGCGATCGTCCGCGTCGCCGAGGGATTGACCGGCCACACCGCCGAGGCGGTGAATTTCGGCACCGAGGCGCCCTTCCTAAATCAGCTTGGGATGGAGACCATCGTGCTTGGTCCAGGCGATATCGCCCAAGCCCATCAACCGGACGAGTATCTGGAGCTGGATCGGATCAGACCGACCCTCGACCTGTTGCGGGCCCTGATTCAGCATTTCTGTCTGCGCTGAGCGGGTTCTCAGTTCTCCAGCGGCGTGAGCCGCCCGAACAGCGCATCCCAGGCGATGACCTGGCTCGGCAAGATGCCGACCGGGGTTTCGCCCGCCAGCTCCAACTACTTTTCGCTTCATGCCGTTACTATTCCTGCGGCGACTACTGATCGAATCTGCATGGGTCGCTGTCTAATGTCTAAGGTTAGAACAGCAATATCGCGCGCCGTACGACGCCAGATCCACGAGGAACCGTCCGATGAGACACATCACCATTGCAGTTGCCCTCACATCCGCACTCGCCCTTAGCGCCTGCGGAACCACGACCACTTCGCGGACCGGAACCGGGGCGGTCTTGGGCGCCGGCACCGGCGCAGCGATTGGCTCCATGAGCGGAAACGCCGGCAAGGGGGCACTGATCGGCGCCGGCGCCGGCGCCCTGGGCGGCTATCTCTACGACCAGAGCCAAAAGGAAGACCGCCATCAGTATCAGAGTCAAAACCGTAGCGGTTATCGCGGCGACGATGGCTACGACCAAGGCTATTACCAAGGTCGACAAGAAAGACGTTATCGGAATGACAGGCAGAACAGTCAGTTTTGGTACTGAGACCAGACGGCGAGGCTCGCGAGGTCACAGGGTTAGCGGGGTCAACACTTGCGATCACGCATTGCCTGATTCCAGAACCCGATGGCCATACTTTCCTCCCACCACGGCCGCCGCAATCCTGCGCTTCTAAGCCGAGCTGAATGACTTCCTGCCGCCGGGTCGGCGTCAGCGCGATTGGGTCCATCGAGTTTGCGAGCCCGGCTCCGGTCCGCCACCTGATCGAGGTCTGCGGCGTACCCCATACCCGGGGTGGAGTTCATCGTGCGCGACGGGCACTCGATCTGACGTCGATCCGCACCCTATCTATGGCTTTCTCGGCCCCAACGGCTGCGGCAAGACCGGCACTGTGCGGATGCTGACCGGGCTGCTGACGCCATCCGCCGGCACGGTGACGGTACTCGGCCATCAGCTCCCGCGCGACGCCGAGCGGCGCAAGCGCCGGATCGACTACATGCCCCAGAAGTTCTCGCTCTACGACGACCTGACCGTTGCCGAAAACCTCGTTTTCGTCGCCGAGATCGATGGCCTCGGACATCGCGTGGCACGCCAGCGGATTTCCGCAGTGCTCTCGACCTATGCGCTGCGGCAGACACCCACGGCGCCGGAGCCGGCGCGTCCAAGCCTGGAAGATGTCTTCGTCAGCAGCACCGGGAGTCATGTCGGGAGCCACCAGACATGAGCGCATTGCTCCAATCGGCCCGGCGCATCCTCGCGATCCTGTCCGGGGGGGCTAACCCAGCTGCCGCGCGACCGCACCACCCTAGGCATGGTCATCATGATCTCGCTGATTCAGCTGATGCTGTTCGACTAAGCGATCAACACCCATGTTGCCAATTTCCCTGCCGCGCCGATGGATCAGGCCAACACCGGCCGCAGCCAGGTGCTGACGCAGGCGGTCGAGGCGACCCAGGTGGTGCGCTTCACCGAGCGCACGGTCGATATCACCGCTGCGCAGGACGCGATCGTCGCGGGTCGAGTGCGGGCCGTGATGCTGCGCGATGCCGGTCTGATACAGTTGCCGGGGATACCCTCTGGCTCCTCGGTGATGCTGGCTGTCCCGCTCGTCATCCTCGATCTGCTGCGCCTGCACGCCGGCGCCACGGTCGGCTTGAGCATCGACACGGGCCGCCTGGTGATTGATCGATCGCAAAGCGGGCCGAGACCTCCGGATGCTCCTGTACCATTCCGAAGCGCTCCTCAATCTCTCGGATCAGCGTCGATGCGGCACGAGGATTATCCTCGTCGACGACGCTCCGGATCTCGATCAGGTCCCGCTCCGCGCTTGCGGTCAGGCGGAGTTGTCGCTGCAGCTCGGCAATCGCTCAGTCCTCCGGCGGCGCGAGCCGCCCGACCAGTGCATCCCAGGCAATGACCACGCCCGGCAAGATGCCAACCGGGGCTTCGCCCGCCAGTTCCGTCACCTCGGCGCCGCCGAACCGGCCCTGCTCCAGCCGATAGATGGTGAGGGTGCGATCGATCGGATGGACCA
>JBGSKP010000342.1:0-15822 GCA_041741175.1 Thiocapsa sp.
GCCATGCCGGCATTCGATGAGGAGATTCCCGCCTTCCAGATACCCGAGCTCGCGCAGCCCCGCCCGCAGCGGCGTGTTGTCGCACTCGCGCCTGTCCAGAGCGAGCAGACCGACCGTCGCGATTCGCTCATCCCGCGCGAACGCGGCCGGACCGATGAGCACGGCAACCAGGATGACGAGTATTGGAACGCGAAGGACGGGCATCGTTGTCTCCTTGTCCAAAGCATAGACGATGCGACGCCCTCACGTGGCGAAGGGGCCGCTCGCCCCGGTCGCCCCTCGCTCGCCAAGCCCCGCCGCGATGGAATCCGTCGTAAGCCTTATCGTCACGCGGCGTCGAATCCGCAGTTGTTCTGGATGCCGGATTGACAGCAGGCACGCCGTGCGTCGACAGTTTCGGTACAGAGACACCAGCTGCCAAGGTATCCCTATGCTGGGGGCTGGCATAAGTCGGTTTCCGGTTGTGGAGTCGTCGAGCATCCCGGTCCGGTGCCTGTCGGATCGTTGGTTGGACGTCAAGACGGCCATTTGTTCGCGGGCGGGGAGCCGAACCTGCGCAATCCTTTGTTATGGAATCATATACATGATACGGAAAATGAATCATCTGAAATCTCAGATCCGGCAACCGGGACGGTCTGTTTATGGCGCACCGATGAGGTCGTTTCTTGTCGTCATGCTGCTGGTGCTGGCGGCGACATTCGCCATATCGTCACCATTTCGCGATGACTCGGTTTCGCATGCTTCAGCCCCGTCCATCAACCCGACATATGAGTACCCGAACGTGGCCCCCGATCATCGCTATATGCAGCGCCTGCTGGAGAATGCGTTCCAATACTTGAATCCAGCTCATGAGATCATCGATCCGGTATCCGGCTATCCAGTGGAAGGCTGGAATCAGGACCCTCGCAACGGGCTTTTTCTTCGTTCCTTTACACAATTGACAGCGATCGGCGTCTGGGTGGAGCTGCTTGCCAATGTTGCTGCGGGCTACGCCCATAATCCCTACATTTCCAAGGCATCCGCACTCGATAAGCTGTCTGGTATCGTGGGGACTCTGCTCGATGATCAGCGCGACCCAGCGCTTGCTGCGAAAGGGTTACTGGTTAATTTCATCGGTCTGGACGGTGACAAGAGGGTGGGGCCCTTGCTGGAAACGATCGAGCGGAGACAGTTTACCGATGCCTTTGGTGCTCAAAAGGGGGCCGCCATCTGGTCGGCCATGGTGGAAAAAGGCTGGATCCAGGAACAGGACAACGGACGCAAAGGCAGCATCCGCCGGGGCGTCGGTTATGGGCTGGAGCATTTCGACGGCGTGCTGGCGCCCTATTCAAGATGGTCGCTGCGATCGGACATTATGGCTCTTCTCGATCAGCGGGCCGTCACCATTATCTTCGGCGACAACGCTAATCTCACGGCATCACTGGCCAGATCGGCGGGCGCGCTTTTGCACCCGCAGATCCGTGATGATCCTGATGCCATCGCCTTGAGGATTCAGATCGAGCGCTTTATCGATGCCCAGAAAGAGGGTTATGCACACCTTTATGACCCCGCCACCGGTACGTTCGTTTTCGGCTGGGATGTGGTCGAGGACCGTTTTGTCGGTTGGAATGACGGCAGTGGAAACTGGGTGACCGGCCAGATGAATTATTTCATCAACGAGTTTCGCGGGCCATGGATGTTCGTGGTGCTGCGATACGATCTGCCTGTTGCCTCGCTGCGGAATGCGGGTTTCAAAATCAAGCCGTATCGATACGCTGACGGGAGCGAGACCTATGCGCTCGCCGCTTGGGATGGATCGGCCTTTCAGCTGTTGGGGTTGTCTCTTTTCATGCAGGAGCTGGATAACCCGGCCTGGAGGCGCAGTCTTGAAGTCCTTTTGGATGTGGAGCTGGATTTCGCAAACCGCCACGGCCTGCCTGGATTCCTGTCTGAGTCCTACAGCGGGAATGGAACGCAATACACGGGCTCGATCGGGATCCCCGAGATCGCCGTGACCGATGGCCTGCTGAACACGCAGGCGCCCTCGCTCTATACCCTTGGCTCCGCTTACATGATTGATCCGGAGAAGGTCGAGCGCTTTCTCCAGACCCATTGGCCGATGATCTCGGCGCTGTTTACCGAGCACGGACCCTGGGAAGGTTGGAATATGTCGACCAACCGGGTCATTCCCTACCAGACCACCGCGCATACGCTGTCGCTCATTCTCGGTGGCGTGAATTCGGCCCAGGACAACATGCGTCGTTACCTGGAGGACAAGCGGCTCTTCGGTCGACTGGCAGCGCTGTATCAACCGGGCGACAGCGTGAATCTCCTGGATACCGGCCATCCGGTGCTGCCCTGGACCTCGGATGACCGTCCAGTCAAGCTGGCGTGCGACGAGGGGGTGTGTCGGTTTTCATCCGAGCTCAACGGCGCGGGTGGCATGGCCTTCGTCATCTCGGAAGGCGAGGGTGTCAGCCTGTCGAATGGGCTGATGCGGATCCGCTACCGCTCGGCGACGGGGGCGACGGATGCCACGATTTCATTCAAGCGGGCTGCGGACGACCGGCTTGCGTTGCCGACCATCCCCGTTGAAATCTTTGCCCGGTTCACGCCAACGCCGGACGATGAGGAGATCGAGATCGTGCTGCCGGCAACCCCCGCGTTGAGCGCAATCACGCAGGTCGTGCTGACCTTCCGCGGCGGCGGTCAACCGACCCCGGTTGACATCGCCATGACGGCGTTCGAGTTCACCCCGTTCGAGGACGCGCTCGAGCCATCGATACCGCGATGACGGCTGCGATCATTAGCCGGGCATCAAGCCCGGCCAAGGGATCAGTCATCGCAGCCGACCATCAGGTTCTGTCCTGATGCCCTGTCAGGCGATTTCCGTGAAGAGTCAACCCGACTCCGCATGCCCCGAGGAGCTGTTGGAACTGTAGGGGCTGCAAGGGGCGAATGAATTCGCCCCTACACGCGGTGGATCCTTTCCTTGAAATCACTTCAACGGGCCGTCTGTGTCGCGGAATCAGGGGTCTGTGGCGGTGTTCCGTCTTCTGTGGCGTTGGCGTCGTCTGGCTTTGGCTGCATCCAGCCCCCGGCCTTCTCACCCATCCACTGGAACATCACGTAGAGCGCGGGGATCATGATGACGCCGAAGATGACGGCGAAGAGCATTCCTCCGAGCACCGTGGAGCCCAGATGGATCCGCGCATTGGCGCCGGCGCCGGTGGCTAATACCAGCGGCATCAGGCCGATCATGAAGGCCAGCGCGGTCATGAGCACGGCGCGAAAACGCATCCGCGCGGCCGTCAGTGCCGAGTCCAGGAGCGTTTTGCCGGCCTCGCGCTGCTCCTTGGCGAACTCCACGATGAGGATCGCGTTCTTGCCGGCAAGACCGATCAAGAGCACCAGGCCGATCTGGGTGTAGAGGTCGTTGTCCAGCTTTACAAACCAGAGGGTCACGGCGGCGCCCAGAATGGCGACCGCGACCGAGGTCAAGACGGCGAATGGGATCGCCCAGCTCTCATAGAGCGCCACCAGGAAGAGGTAACCGAACAGCACCGCGAGCGCAAAGATGGCGATCTCGCCACCGGCGCTCTGCTGCGCCTCCTGCAACGATAGCGCGGTCCACTCGAATCCATAACCGTCCGGTAGCGCCTTCTTGGCCGCCTCCTGCATGGCCGCCATGGCGTCCCCTGCCGAGTGTCCGGGTGCGGGGCTGCCGCTCACCATGGCGGTCAGGAACTCGTTGTAACGGAAGATCAGGTCTGCGCCAAGGTCGTCGCGGATGGTTGCCAGGGTACCGATCGGGACCATCTCGCCGGTGACCGAGCGCACATAGGTCCCGGCCAGATCGTCAACCGTCGTGCGCGCGCTCTTGTCGGCCTGGACATTGACCTGGTAGGTCTGGCCCAGATAGGAGAAGTTGTTGACATAGGTGCTGCCGAACACCGCCTGCAGGGTGGTGAAGACGTCGGAAACCGGCACGTCAAGGTACTGCGCCTTGGTGCGGTCGAGCTCTAGATAAAGCTGCGGCACATCGGCGCTGAAAGAGGAATAGGCCATGCCGATCCGCGGATCCTCGTTGGCCGTTGCAATCAACCCCTGGAGCACCTGGGTCAGCTCCATCGGGGACTGGCCGGCCAGGGCTTCGAGCTGCATGGTGAAGCCGCTGGCCTCGCCGAGTCCGGGGATGGGTGGCGGCGGGAACAGAAACACGGTGGCCTCGGGGATGGTGGCCATCGCCTCCTGCAATGTCGTCATCAGGCCCTTCAGGCGCAGCTCCGGCGTCGTGCGTTTGTCCCAGGGATCAAGGACGATGACGCCCATGCCGCTGTTGGACGCCGGTGCGCTGGTGAGCAGACTGTAACCCGACACGGTCATGACGTTGGCAACGCCCGGCGTGCGCGAGGCGATGGCTTGGACCTGTCCGAGCACATCGGTCGTTCGCGGCAAGGCCGAGCCGCTTGGCAGGCTGACATCCACAAAGAGCACGCCCTGGTCTTCGTTCGGGATAAAGCCCGTGGGCAGGCGGCCGAGGATGAGCACGGCGGCCGTGCCGATCAGGACGATCAAGATCCCGGCCACTGCCGAGCGGCGCGCCAGGACGCCGACGACGCTGACATAGCCGTTGCGGGTCTTGCCGAATCCGGCGTTGAACCAGGCAAAGGGGCCGCGTTTGGCTTCCTTGGGTTTGCGCAGAAACAGCGAGCAGAGCACCGGGGAGAGGGTCAGTGCGTTGAGCGCCGAGATGGCCACGGCGGCCGAGATGGTCAGCGCGAACTGGCGGAACAGCTCGCCGCTTATGCCCGGCAGGAAGGCAACCGGGGCGAAGATGGCGAACAGCACCAGCGTCGTGGAGATGATCGGCCCAGTGACCTGCTCCATGGCCTTGAGTGTGGCGGAGCGCCGGTCCAATCCTTCTTCCAGCATGATGCGTTGGACGTTTTCAACCACCACGATGGCGTCATCGACGACCAATCCGATGGCCAGAACCACGGCGAACAGGCTGATGGTATTGGCCGAGAAGCCGGCGGCGATCAGGACAATGAACACGCCGATCAGCGACACCGGAATGGTCAGCGCCGGGACGATGGTGGCGCGCAGGTCCTGCAGGAAGACGAAGACCACAAGGAGCACGATGATCGAGGTGATCCCGAGCGTAAAGATGATCTCCTGGATCGACGCCTTGACGAAGAGTGTCGAGTCATAGATGACCTCGGCCTCGACCCCGGCTGGGAAGCGCGTTTTCAGGGTTTCCAACTCGGCGCGGACTGCTTCGGCGACATCCAGTGCATTGGCCTGCGGCGACTGATAGATGCCGATGGCCGCCGCCGGTTTGCCGTTCAGATAAGAGATCTGCGTGTAGGCTTCGGCGCCGAGCTCGACCCGGGCGATATCCTTGACGCGCACGATGGCGCCGTCGTCGCCGGTGCGCACGACGATTTGCTCGAACTCGCTCGGCTCGACCAATTGTCCCTCGGTCACGATGGCGTACTGGAGAACCTGATCGTCACCGATCGGCGGTCCGCCGATCTGCCCGAGCGCGGCCTGAAGGTTTTGTGCCTGGATGGCGGTGATGACGTCGCTGGGTGCAATGCCCAGCGCCGACATTTGCTCGGGCTGGAGCCAGATGCGCATGGAATAATTCATTGGGCCGAACAGACTGGCCTCGCCCACCCCGGGAATCCGCGCGATCTCGTTCTGGATGTTGATGGTGGTGAAGTTGGACAGGAAGATCGGGTCTTTGCTGCCGTCGGGCGAATAGACGTTGATGAAAAGCAGCAGATTGGTGGATTCAGCCTGGACCGTGATGCCGAGGGACTGGACCTCCTGAGGCAACTGGGCCAGCGCCTGGGAGACCCGGTTCTGGGTGTTGACCTGGGCGATATCGGGATCCGTGCCGACGGCGAAGGTCACGGTGAGCGTGTAGCTGCCGGCCGAGGATGCGGTGGAGGACATGTAGATCATGCCCTCCACGCCGTTGACCTGCTGCTCGATCGGACTGCCGACGGTGTCGGCGATGGTCTGGGCATCCGCGCCGGGATAGCTGGCCGTGACCTGCACGACCGGCGGGACGATGTTCGGATACTGAGAGATCGGGATGTTGAAGATCGACAACAGCCCGGCGACCACGATGATGATGGAGACGACCGCGGCAAGCCGTGGCCGATCCACGAAGACCTTGGAAATCATGGTCAGCCCCCCGTCTTTGTGGCAGTGGGATCGGCGGCGCCGTTCTGTTCAAACGTGCCGGGGCCAGAGCCGCTTGGAGCAACCGCGTTGGGCGTGCCGTCAGGAGCCGGGAATTGATCGGATTCTGTCTTCTCCGGTGCCGTTGCAGAGTCTCCCTGACTTGCGTCTTGGGCCGCGCCGCCGGTTCCATCGGCCGGCGTCGGTGCCACGATCATCCCGGACTTGATCTTCTGGATCCCGGAGACGACGACGATTTCGCCCTCGGTCAAGCCCGCGCTCACGGCAAAGTCGGTGCCGACCTGCCCCGCGGTCTTGATGGTGCGCAACGCCACGCGGTTGTCCGGACCGACCACATAGACCTGCTGCCCGTCTTTGGTCTGGATGACGGCACCGGCCGGGACAACCGGTTGGCGCTGTTGCTTGGCGGTGTGGATGATGGTGGTAATGAACTGCCCCGGAAGCAGAACCCCGTCCGGGTTTGGGAAATCCGCGTAGATCGCAATCGACCCGGTGCCGGCGTTGATCTGGTTATCGACGAACGCAATCCGGCCTTTTTCGGCATAGGTCGCGCCAGTGGGCAGGATCAGCTCGGGGATAAAGTTTTCATAGGTGCCGCCGCTTTTGCCGGCCTGCTCGGTCACGCGAACGAAATCGGCGCTCGGAATCGAGAAGACGGCGCGGATCGGGTCGATCTGCACCACCGTGGCGAGGATTTTGCTGCTCGGCCCGACGAGGTTGCCGACGGTGTAGTTGGTCTGCCCAACCCGTCCGTCGATGGCGCTGGAGATGGTGGTGTAGCCCAAATTGATTTGGGCGGTCTGGATCTCGGCACGGGCCTGAAGCTCCGCGGCCTGTGCCTTCTCGACGTTCGCCTGAGCCATGTCGCGCTGGGCGCGTGACCGGTCGAACTCGGATTCGGAGGTGTCCCCCTTCTTCACCAGCGCGGAGAAGCGATCGAACTGCGCCTGGGCGTCGAGCAGGCTCGCCTGGGCCCCGGCCAATTCCGCGACGGCCGATGCCAGCTCGGCATTGGCGGCGTCCAGTTGGGCCTGAAAAGGCGCCTGCTCGATCTGATAGAGGATCTGGCCGGTCTTCACGGTCGACCCCTGGTCGAACGCGATCTGGTCGAGAAAGCCCTCGACCCGCGCCTGGACTTCGACCTGTTGGATCGCCTGTATAGTGCCGATGAAGCGCCCTTTATGGTCGATGAGCTGTGTTTCGACCGCGGCGACCAGGACCGCCGGCGGCGGAGGGGTTTTGGTCGTACCGGCGGGCGGTTTGTCTTCGGCCATCACAGCAGAGCCAAGCGCAAGAACCATCAGGCCGCCGGCCAACGCGGGCCGTGCCGACGCGATCAAGGCGCGGGCGAGCCGGTCGGGTGTTCTTGAATACCTTGTCTTCATGAGCAATGACTCTCCTGGTGGCACGTGACGGATGCGCCGGCATCATCGAACGAGATGCGCGGACGGTTCGGGGTCGGAGCGAGCGGGAAGGGTGGAGCGGGGCGCGTGGCCGGATGCGGGCTCGCGCTTGGACCGGGCTGCACCTGGCGGCAGGTCGCCAGGACGAGTGAGATGCGGTCGGCCATGGTGCTCCCGGAGACGCGGCTTCGAGCCGCCGCAGGGTTGAGATCGCGATGCCGGATTGTACAGCGGAGCGTCCGGATAGAGTGACTGCTTGATGTGAAATCTCGCTCGGACGCGGCGCGCGACTCTGGCCAGGAAGCTGGCCGGGTCGATCGGCTTGGACGGATCGGATCACCGGGTCAAATCCAGGTCGAAATGTCCAATGGACACTCGCCTCTGTCGGACCGGCTCGGGCGATGGTATAAGCAGGTTTGTCGAGTCCGGATCCCACCGGCATCGGCCGGGCCAATGCAGCATCGTGCCCCGTAGCAGGAGTTCCGCAGCGTCACTGCGCATCGCGGCGACTTGGTCTCAACCTGTTTCGGTGAGGGTGTCGATGTCCCCACGAGTGCGCAACCTTGATCTGTGGTTTCCGGTGCCGCTTCTGCTCGGTCTGCTCCTGTCGTGCACGCTGGCGTACGCGGCGGGCGAGAACAGCGGCGATCCGGCTACGCCGCCCGACAAACAGCCGACCCTCGCCGAGGCGCTGGACCTCCCGTCGATCCCGAACGCACGCTGCCTGAAGTGTCACAACGACGAGGACGAGAAGACCTCCGAGCGCGAAGACGGCACCGTGATCAACATCTATGTCGATCGCGAGCGTTTCGAGCACAGCGTTCACGGCAAGCAACCCTGTGTGGGCTGCCACAACACGGTCAAGAAGGCGATCCACGAGATCCCGCTGCCCAAGAGCATCGGCTGCGTGGCCTGTCATCTCAAGACGGCCGAGCTTCAATACGGCAGCACGGATCCCGAGTACCGGCGGCTCGATGTGGTCCTGTCTCAGATCGACGGCTACATGGCCTCGGTGCACGCCCGGCCCAACCTACTGGACCAATCCAAGACCAACGCCACCTGCTACGACTGTCACGACGGCCACACCATCGGCACCGTCGGCAGTGCGGCGCGCGCCGAGCATCGCAGCCGGATTCACGAGGTCTGCGGTCGCTGTCACGAGGAGCAGAAGGACCACTACGCGAAATCCGTCCACGGCACCGCCGTCATCGAGGAGCAGAACGCCGGCTCCGCCATCTGCTCGGACTGTCACACCCCGCACAACATCGACTCGCCCGATCAGACCAAGGTCAAGCTCACCATCACCGAGAATTGCGGGAGCTGTCACGAGAAACAGGTCGAGACCTACGAGAAGTCCTATCACGGCCAGGTCGTGCGTCTGGGTTACACGCACACGGCCAAGTGCTACGACTGTCACGGCAGTCACGGGATCATGGATGTCGACGACCCGGCGTCGAAGGTGCATCCGAACAATCGGCTGGAGACCTGCCGCCAGTGCCACGAGGGCGCGCCCGAGGGATTCCTCGGCTTCCATGCCCACGGCGACGCCAATGATTTCGAAAACTACCCGGAGATGTGGATCGCCGCTCGGTTCATGGAAGTCCTGATCATCGCGGTCTTCCTCTTCTTCTGGACCCACATGCTCTTGTGGATCTATCGCGAGTGGCGCGAGCGCAAGGAAGGCAAGGGCTATCGGGTCGATCCGGACAATCCGCCCCAGGTCTATTTCAGGCGCTTCAGCGGTGGCTGGCGGCTTGCCCACGGCGTGCTGGCGATCGCCGTCATGGTCTTGGTGCTGACCGGCACGGCCGTGCTCTTCGCCGAGCAGGCGTGGGCGCAGTACGTCATGAATCTGCTGGGCGGACCCAAGGTCGCCGCCGTGATTCACCGGGTTGCCGCCGTGACCTTCGCGAGCGTCTTCTTCGGTCATCTGATCGTCGTGATCGTCAACGTCGTGCGCGCCGGCAAAGGCTTCCGCTGGTTCGGTCCGACCTCGATGGTGCCCAATTGGCAGGATATCCGCGATATCGGGGCCATGTTCAAGTGGTTCTTCGGGATGGCGCCGCGGCCGAAGTTCGACCGCTGGTCCTATTGGGAGAAGTTCGATTATTGGGCGCCCTTCTGGGGCATGATGATCATCGGTCTGAGCGGTCTGATGCTCTGGTTCCCCACCGTGACGGCGTCCTTCCTGCCCGGTTGGGTGTTCAACATCGCAACCATCGTGCATGCCGAGGAGGCGATCTTGGCCGCGGTCTTCCTCTTCACGGTGCACTATTTCAACGTCCATTTCCGGCCCGAGAAGTGGCCGATGGATATCGTCATGGCGACCGGGGCCGTGCCTCTGGACGAGTTCAGGCACGAGCACGCGCTCGAATACGAGCGGCTCAAGGCGAGCGGGGAGCTCGAGAACTATCTGATCAAGCCGCCGACCGAGCGGACGCGTCAAGCCGGGCGCAAGGTCACCGGCTGGATGATCATCATCGGCCTGATCTTGGCGGGGCTAGTGCTGAAGGGGTATTTCGACATCCTCAGAGGCCACTGACCCTTAAGGTAGGATGCCGGGCGCGTCCCTACGCCCGGCGTGGCCGGCACCGATTGATAGCCTGCCGCGCAATGACCGTCCGCTCGGCTTCATTCAGGATCCGGCGTGCGAGCCAAGCGGAATCCGATGCTGCGATGACTGAAGGCGGGACCGACCCGGCAGCGATAGGCCGAGCGCATATAACCGGCGTAGCCATACCAGGAGCCGCTGCGCATGACGCGTTGAGCGCAATTGCCGTCGTGCCAGGCGCTGCCGTCAGTCGGTGCGCCGTCGAACCCGGCATTCCAGCAGTCATCGGTCAACTCGCTGACGTTGCCGTGCATGTCGAGTAGGCCCCAGGGATTGGGCGGGTAGCTGCCGGCCGGTGCGGTACGGCCCAGGTTGACATCGCTGGGTTGGCCGCAACCGGCGTATTCGAAGGTGCCGTCATAGTTCGCTTGATCGGTTGTGATGCAGGCGCCTGTACTGAAGGGAGTGGTTGTTCCGGCGCGCGCGGCATATTCCCATTCGGCCTCGCTGGGTAGCCTGTAGCCCTTGCCGGTGAGGCGATTCAGCCAGCGCAGATATTCCTTCATGTCCTCCCAGGAGACATTGATCACCGGGCGATCACCGCGTCCCCAGCCTTCATCGGACGGATTCTTGGTACAGCCCTGATCCAGCACGCAGGCATCCCAGTCGGCAAAGGTCACCTCGCGTTGCCCGATCTCGAAAGGCTGCACGCAAACCTCGCGCTGCGGTCCTTCGTCGGCGTCGCGTTCGGGCTCGTCGGGAGGGCTGCCCATGACAAAGCAGCCTGCGGGGATCGGGATCATCAGGATCTCGGGCGCCAGGCTGAGCTGCAGCGTCTGCTCTGTCCCGGACGCGACGAAGACCTGACGCTCGGCTGAGTCAAAGCCCTCTCGACTGGCACTGATCCGATACTCCCCTGGAGGCAGGTGGATTAAAAAGGTCTCCCCGGCGGAGCTCGGAGAGTTGCCCTTGCGCTCGCCGTCGACAAACAACTGCGCGTCGCCGGGTAGGGTGAAGAGACGCAGCGTGCCGGTTGGGGCTGACGGCGGGATTGGCTCGGCGCCAACGGCGAAGCCCGGGAGCAGCGCGGCCATGCCCAAGAGCAGGATGGTTGAGTAGTTCATCTGACGGGTGCCTCTCGTTTGGATGCGGGGCGGAACGGCGGGTCGTCGGGGCGACCGGAATGGTCGACGTGTCACACCCGCCGGATTCTAAACCGCGTCGGACAGCACATGCTCTGTTTTCCAGTTGACGGGAGGCGAAGCGATCGCGCCCGGTGCCATCGGGGCCGCTGCAGCAGGGGCGTCCTTCGAACAACGCCTGTGCGATAATCCGCGGTGAGTATGGATCTTCACATCAGCGCGGATCACCATTGGCGATATGAGCTTTCCCGAGGTTAGAACCGGCGCCCGGCGTTTGCTTTCCTGGCGCGAGCGTCTGCAGTCCTATGCGTTGCTGGTGCGCCTACACCGACCGATTGGCATCTTTCTGCTGATGTGGCCGGCGCTCTGGGCCTTATGGTTGGCCGGAGATGGTGAACCGCCGTGGCTGGTGGTGCTGGTGTTTGTACTGGGTGTGGTGTTGATGCGCTCGGCCGGGTGCGCGATCAATGATTTTGCGGATCGCCATTTCGATGGTCATGTCGCGCGGACCTGCGAGCGCCCGTTGGCGACCGGCGTGGTTTCGCCGGGCGAAGCGGTCGCGATTTTCGTGGTCCTGTCTCTGATTGCCTTCGGCCTGGTGCTCCTGTTGAATTGGCAGACGGTCGCACTGTCCGTCGTTGCGGCGCTGCTGACCCTGATTTATCCGTTTATGAAGCGCTTTACCCATGTGCCTCAGTTGTTTCTGGGCGCGGCCTTCGGTTGGGCGATTCCGATGGCCTTCACGGCTGTGATCGGCAGCATCCCGGTGTATGCCTGGATGCTGTTTGTGGCGACCCTGATCTGGGCGCTTATCTACGACACCCAGTACGCGATGGTGGACCGCGAGGATGATCTGAAGATCGGCATCAAGTCGACCGCGATCCTCTTCGGCAACCACGACCGCCTGGTGATCGGTCTGTTGCAGATCCTGATGCTCGGGCTTCTGGTCTGGATCGGCGTACTCGCCGGACGCGGGATCCTGTACGTTGGCGGTCTGACGGTCGCTGCCGGGCTGGCGCTCTACCAACAGATCCTGATTCGTAAGCGAGAGCCCGAACCCTGCTTCAAGGCGTTTCTGAACAACAACTACTTCGGGATGGCGATCTTCATCGGACTGGTCTTGGATTATGCGCTCTCGGATCCCGCTTAAGCACTCGTCAGGATACCGGGTGAGTGTGGTGCGGGTCGTCCTCGATCACTTCGGCTTCCGCGTTGGGGAAGCGTTCCACTACCCATTGGGGTAGCTTCGCCTGATTGGCGTGATAGAGCGCGTCGGACTCGACGATGATCAACACGAGCACCGTAGCCATCACAGGTAGGATCCCGATCCCGATGACGAGCGCCCAAACCGCCTCTTTCATCATGCCGCCATAGGTGTATCCGACCCAGCCGAGCACGACCGCCGTGAGCAGCAGGCTGAGCATCACGAGGAAAATGCGGCTGCGTTTGGCACACACCTGCCAGTGACACATGACATACCAGGGGTCATTGACGACTGCACGCCTGGCTCGCCATAGGGTAAAGCCGAGGATACCGATTGAGATGGTCGGGATAATGGCCATCACCCAGGGAAAGCTCCCGGCGATGCCACCCATGGCAACCGCGAGCAGAATGTGGTTTGCGATCAGGTTGGTCAGGAACAATTCGTGCGGGATATTGGCTTTTTTGATCTGATCGGGACTGATGTTGAAGCGCATGAGACGGCTGGACCTATTCGTTCACCGGGTTGGACGGGTCGGGCCGAGGGCCCGCGTGAATACGCCGAGCTGCGCTCGGCACGGATGAGACCGGGCCAAACCGGTCGGCCTGGCCGGGTCTGCCCAGGCTAAGGCGATCGAACGCCACAGATCGGGCAATCCGGATCCGCAGGCAAGCGCAGGCTTCGCCACTGCATAAGCGTGGCGTCGAACAGTAAGAGGCGCCCGAAGAGGGGCTCGCCCAGTCCGGTCAGGATCTTGATGGCTTCGATGGCTTGAATGCTGCCGATGACGCCAACCACCGGGGCCAAGATGCCGATGGTCGAGCAGGTCTCGTCGGCGCCGCCGTCACGCGGATACAGACACTGATAGCAGGGACCGCCGGGCTGGCCAGAGAAGGCGGCAACCTGACCCTCCAGGCGCACGGCCGCGCCGCTTACCAGCGGAACGCCGGCATCGACGCAGGCTGCATTGACGGCAAATCGGGTGGCGAAGTTGTCGCAGCAGTCCAGCACCAGCTCCACATCGGCAATCACATCGGGCAGTGTTTCCGCGGTGAGGCTGCGCTTGACCGTCAGCAACTCCACCTCCGGGTTCAGCGCTGCGAGTGCGGTGTGGGCCGACTCGGCCTTGGGTTTTCCGATCCGCTCGGTGGTGTGGATAATCTGACGCTGGAGGTTGGACAGATCGACGGCGTCGAAATCGGCAAGCACCAATCGCCCGACACCGGCCGCCGCCAGATACAGCGAGGCGGGCGAGCCGAGTCCACCCAGGCCCACCACGAGAACACGTGATGCCGCAAGCCGCTCCTGACCTGCGAGGCCAAAACCGGGTAGCAGGATCTGGCGGCTGTAGCGCAGGCGTTGCTGATCGTTCACGAGTCGGGTAAAAACACAGTCAGGCTACAGATATCGTCGCCAATGCTCGGGCCGCTCGTCGCGACATCCGTGCTCGATCAGTTCGTAGCGCTTGGCGAAGACCTGTCGGGTGCAATTGCTCTGGCCATGCGGACAACCGCAGTTGGCGCGCAGCGTCTCCTCGGTGTAGTAGTAGAGTGCGCGCCTGACACGGTGCATCAGACGGTTATCCAGATGGAGGCCCAGTTCGGTCAGTGCCTCTTCGATCTCCTGTAGTGTGGTTACGAGGACGTCGTACCTGACCCGGAGGAGCGTCGGGGAAGCCGGATCGGCGGCGAGGATGCCATCCACATCCTTCAGGAATCGGGCCGCGGTCGCAGACTGATACGGATCCGGATGGATCTCGTGGAATGGAACCTCGCGGCTTTTGAAGCGGTCGGCATTTGAGATTTGCATGGTAACCTTATGCTAATCGCGGTGCCGGAATTCTCAAAGCGGAATACTGCCGATCGGACAGCGCATGACTGATAAAAAATATTCCCAAACTGATGCCTTGCCGCGGCGCGCCTCGATGCCGGAGCGCTCCAAGGTCGCCCGGCGGCAGAGGCGAGTTGTCCGGACGGTCGATCTCGGTGTCCGGCTTCGCAGCATTCTGTTTTTCATCCTCTACAACCTGCTCGGAATCGTCCATAGCCTTGTCTGTGTCGCGGTCGCTCCGTTTCAGAGCTTCGAGCAGCGCTATCGGTTCGTGAATCTCTGGACGCGAGCAACCATGTGGATGTTGCGAAAGCTAAACGGTGTCCAGATCCAAATCAGTGGACTCGAGAAGATTCCGAAGGACGAGGCGGTGGTCATCCTGGCGAACCACCAAAGTCAATGGGAAACCTTCTATCTGCAGCTGCTGGTGACGCCCCAGGCGACGGTGCTCAAGCGTGAGTTGCTCCGGGTGCCGTTTTTCGGCTGGGCACTGGCTCTGCTGCGACCGATTCCGATCAATCGCAGGCAGCCCGGGCAGGCGCTGAAAACGATCCTGCGCAACGGCCAGGAGCGACTCGACGCGGGCATCAGCGTGGTCATCTATCCGGAAGGAACGCGTCAGCCGCCGGGTCAGCTCGGGCGATTCAATGCCGGTGGTGCCATGCTGGCCTGTCGTGCCGGTCGACGGGTCGTGCCGATCGCCCACAATGCAGGTGACTGCTGGCCGGCGCGATCGATCTGGCGCCTTCCGGGCACCATCCAGGTCGTCGTCGGTGATCCGATCGATTGCGCGGGAGACACGCCGAAAGGGGTCAACGAAAAGGCTGAGCAGTGGATCCGCTCGACGCTCGCGACCCTGCGAACGTCGAGCGCCCCGGACGGCGAGGCGTTTATTCAGTGACGCTCAAACGACCCTCGATGACTGCTGCATAGTAGGCGCTGGTCTGCAGCAGCTCGATCACGCGCGGGTCGGCCAAGGCATGCGCGATCCGCTCCATCTCGGCGCCGGAGAAACCACCGTGCTCCGAAAGCCTGTCTGCGCTGCGACCGCTCGTGCCGGTCTCATCGGACGACTCATGGAGTGTCGCCAGGAGATGCTCTGCCTGCAACTCGGCGGCGGTCCGGCGCTGCTGCGCGTACCAATCAGCGCCGGCCTGCGTCGTAAAGGTTCGCTCGTGGCCCGCATCCGGTGTCAGGCCCAAGGCCGAATCAAACGAGCCGGTTTCGGCCAGTGCGGGGGCCGACGCAATCAGTGTGGCGATCAGTGTCAAAACAGTGGACTTCATGAGCGGCTGCTCCGTTATAAAATAAGTTAATGCTAATATAGTGATATTTAGAGGTTGAGTCAAGGCGTCGGACAATGGGGCTAGAGGCAGGAGGCAGGCGCCGGTCTAGACGCGGGCTAGGGTTAAGCGCTCATGACCGGCGAGATCGGACCGTGTGTCGGGGGCGCGCAAGCCGGCGTCTGTGAGGATGCGGCGCACGGCGCGGCCCTGGTCG
>JBGSKP010000343.1:0-2718 GCA_041741175.1 Thiocapsa sp.
GGGCCGAGCAGGCGATGGCGGCGGTCGACTCCGAGCTGGTCGACGCGGAGCAGGGCCTGATCCGTCTGCTCACGCCGCCCTTCGTCGACACACCGCAGGATCCCGGTTACATCAAGGGCTATCTAGCCGGCGTGCGCGAGAACGGCGGCCAGTACACCCATGCCGCCTGCTGGGTGGTGATGGCCCTGGCGCAGCTCGGCCACAACGAGCGGGCCGCCTATCTGCTTGAGCGCCTGACCCCGGTCTGGCACACAGCGACGCCTGAGCGGCTGGCCACCTACGCTTTGGAGCCCTATGTGGTGGCCGCGGATATCTACGGGGCAGCGCCCCACATTGGCCGCGGCGGCTGGAGCTGGTATACCGGCTCGGCCGGCTGGCTGTATCGGGTGGCGCTCGAGTCCGTGCTGGGGTTGCGCCTCGAAAACGGCCGGACGCTGGTGATTCGGCCCTGTATACCGGCGGCTTGGCCGGGATTTCGGATCCACTACCGTCTTGCCGATGGGCTGACCCGCTGCGACATCCAGGTCGAGAACCCGCGCGGCGGATCCCGGGTGGTCGGCGCCTGTCTGGACGGACAGGCGTTGGCGCCGCTCGACGGCGCGGCTCGGGTGGTCTTGCCGCCCGGCGAGGCGGTTCATCGCATCGAGATCGAGCTGGGTTAGCGCCGGGTTAGCACCCCGAACGGTATCGCCGGCTCGGATGTGCCGCTGCGAAAATCGGCGCTGTTCAGCAAGAGGTTGCAGGCCCATAGCTCGGCCAACGACTGGTATGGGGTAGGATGGACTTCGATCGCTATCTTGACACGGCGTTGCACGAGATGATTCACGGGGCTTCACGTCGGCCTGACAGTCACTTAACATATTCCGTTATCATTACCTGTCAATTGGCGCTCGCGATGGAGACTGTGCACCGCGTATCGCTCCGATGCCGCCTCGCATGCAGTGTGCGTCCTCAGGGTTGCGCTGTTGAGCTCTGAGCACGGGCGCTTGCAGGCGCGTCGCAGACCTTTTTTTATTATCAACCTGCATCACCTCATGGAAAACCTGGCGTTTCAGACTATGACTCGATCTTGCCCCATCAAACGAATCTCTGCCGGTTTGCTGTTCGCTGCGGCTCTGGCGCTGACAACCGAGGGCCTGGCGCAACCTGCGGCAGCGCCGGAGGATGCCGGTGTGCCCGGAGCCTTCACCTTCGCCAGCGTCGTGCGCCGCGCCGCCGAGCTGGCTCAGACGCCCTATCAGCGGGACGCACCCGAGCTCCCGGAAGCCTTTGCGTCGCTCGACTACGACGGGTTTCGCGATATTCGCTTTAAGCCTGATCACTCGTTGTGGCGCGATGATGGACTGCCCTTTCAGGTTCAGTTCTTCCATCGTGGCTTCATGTTTCAGGATCGGGTGACCATCAACATCATCGACGGGGATCAGGCCGTACCGGTTGAGTATTCGACCGAGTCGTTCGACTACGGGAAGAACACGGTCCCGGAGCAGATCCCCCACGATCTGGGCTTTGCCGGTCTGCGCCTGCTGTACCCAATCAATCGCGATGACCTGTTCGATGAAGTCGGCGTGTTTCTGGGCGCCAGTTATTTTAGGGCGGTTGCGCAGAACCTGAATTACGGCATCACGGCGCGCGGGCTGGCGATCGATACCGGTCTGCCGACCCGCGAGGAATTCCCGCTGTTTCGCGAGTTTTGGATCCAGAAGCCTGCGGAGGATGCCGCCGAGATCACCCTGTATGCCCTCCTGGACAGTCCGAGCGTTGCAGGGGCCTACCGCTACGTGATCAAGCCGGGTCCCGAGACGACCATGGAAGTCAAGTCGCATCTGTATTTCCGCCAATCGGTCCAGAAAGTGGGCATCGCACCGCTGACCAGCATGTTCATGCAGGGCGAACTGACCGAGCGCTTCATGGACGATTTTCGCCCCGAGGTGCATGACTCCGATGGTCTGATCATGGAGACCGGAACGGGCGAGCGGATCTGGCGTCCGTTGACCAATCCGCTTGGGCTGCGCATCAGCACCTTCCAGATGGAGAATCCACGGATGTTTGGTCTGCTGCAGCGCGATCGCGACTTCGCACATTATCAAGACCTTGAGGCCCACTACCACAACCGCCCGAGCGCGACAGTCGAGTCCCTTGGCGACTGGGGCAAGGGTGTAGTGGAGTTGGTCGAGATCCCGAGCACCTCCGAGCGCTACGACAACATTGTTGCCTATTGGACGCCGGAGGCTTCCATTCAGGGGGGCGATGCGCTGGAGTTTGCCTATCGTCTGAGTTTCTCGGCCGATCCCGAGGAGCGCCTGACCGGCGGGCGGACGCAGGCGACCCGCATCGGCGGCGCCGGCACGGATGTCCTGGATTCCAACCGGCGAAAATTCGTTGTGGATTTTGTCGGCGAGACCATGGCAGGGCTGCCGCAGGAGACACCGGTCAGTGCGACCGTCACCACCACGTCCGGCGAGCTCTCCGAGGCGCGTGCCCAGTACAATCCGGAAACCGGAGGTTGGCGGCTCTTCTTCGAGTTGACTCCGGAGAAGGGTAAATCGGCCGAGCTGCGCGCTTTCCTGTACGAAGGCAACGACGTGCTGTCGGAGACCTGGAGCTTCGAGTGGGTTCCTCAGTGAGCCGTTCCGACATTCCGGCCGGCAGTGCGTTCGGCGCTCAGCCCCCGGCAGTTGAGCCGGCGAGCGACCATGCGGCAACGACGCCGGTGGCGGC
>JBGSKP010000344.1:0-4474 GCA_041741175.1 Thiocapsa sp.
GCGCTGGAGTCGGCCCGCGCGCTCGTGGAGATCGCCGACGGCAAACGCTCGGCCGTCGACTACCCGGTGTTGGCCGTGCGCGCCCCGATCGACGGCGTCGTCACCCAGCGTCAGCGCTGCTGCGAGGGTCCGATTCAGTCCGGCGAGGCGGTCTTGGAGTTCGGCGATCTGGATGCCCTGGAGGTCAAGGTCGACCTGCTCTCGGTGGACGCCGTGCGCGTGCGCCCCGGCATGCGTGTTGTCCTGGAACGCTGGGGCGGCGAGGAGGCGCTGGATGGTCGCGGTCGGCTGGTGGAGCCGGCCGGATTCGAGAAGATCTCCGCTCTGGGCGTTGAAGAGCAGCGGGTGCCGGTCTGGATCGAGATCCTCACGCCCCGCGATCAATGGCGCCATCTCGGCCACGGCTACCGGGTCGAGGCCCGTTTCATCCTCTGGGAGAGCGAGGATGTCCTGCAGATCCCCTCCAGCGCACTGTTCCGTCACGATACCGGATGGGCCGTCTTCACTGCCCAGCAGGGCCGCGCCCGGTTGCGATCCGTCCAGCCGGAACGACGCAGCGGCATCTGGACCCAGATTACCGCGGGCCTGGAGCCCGGCGAGATCGTCCTCACCCATCCGGGCGATCGGGTACACGATGGCGTCCGGATCGCGTTGGAGCTGCGTCCCTACCAATGAGCGTCACCCAGGTTTTGTGCGACAGGCGACCGGTGGGTCGGGCTTCAGCCCGACAAGCGACCCGGCCTGCCCAGCAGGAAGACGTCATCGCCAAGCCGCTCTCGCCCGACGCCGTCACCAGGTTCGTCGCCGGTCTGACCGCTTGCCGCGGCTCCGGTCCAATGGCAGAGTAAGGCCATGAACTCAAGTGTCGCACTCGACGAAGCCCGGACCAGCGCCCCCGACGAGCGTGCCGGCGCGCGCCTTATCGCCGAGGCGTTCGAGCCGAGCAGGTGCGCGGCGAAGCGGCGTACACCAAGGTCGATCTTCTCCAGTGGATCGTCCCGCTGATGTTCGCCCGAGTCGCCGCGATTGCCGCTTTGGTGAAACTGCTTTAACCCGACCCCCATCGATGGGGTTCGGAGTCCGACCTGCATCGACGTCGGCGGGGTTAGTTTCGCTGCTACGTCGCGGGCCCTACAATGTGGGCGGCTGTTCCGGCTCTGACCACGCCTGGATCCGAAAGGGTCTGCTGCGGGCTCACCGCACTTCACTGACTGATCGTAGAGGACCTTGCCCATGAGGCTGCGTTGTCATGCTGTCCGTTCTGACCGGATGTCTTATCACCCGCGGGTCCGGGGACGGCTCCCGGCATGGAGCCTCCGATTATCGTCTCAGGAGACAACGGCTTGCGCTGGAGTAACCCGCCCGCCTTCGGCCCTGTGACCGAAGCACTCAAGGCCATCGGAGATGCCGATTGCCGCCGGTCCGGTTTCGATCACGCCACGGGCTACCATCCCAATACGCGCGATGTGAACGGCGATCCTTTTCCCGGCGGCGGTTATTCCTGCGTCGGAAATTCCGAATCCTGATCGCGTTGCGCTCCGAGTCAGCTCCGGTTGTGCAGTGGCTGGCCTGGTTACAGGTCGGTGTCATCGCCGTTGTGGCGGCGATTCTGATGCTCTTAATGGGCGGCGTGCATCCGGGCCCGCGCGCCGTTGCGGGCGCCGCGATCGCGGGTCTGTTTTTGATGACCTGGTCATGGCGGATTCTGCGCGAGGATCAGCCCGACACCTGGGATCGCGGATGGCTGTGGGTGTGGCTCGCCATGACGGCCGTGATCGGATTGCAGCTCGTGCCGCTGCCGCGCGAGGTCTTTGCCTGGATCGGTGCCTATCCGCCTGACCTGCTGGATCAGTATCCGGAGATCCCGGTCAGTCGGGTTTCGCCGAACATCGCTGCCACGCTGGCGTACTGGGGGATGTTTTCCACCTATTGGGCGGCGGCCTATCTGACGGCCAGCCTGCCGCGCCGTCAGTTGGGCGTGCTGGTGGCCCTGCTGATTGCGCTGGTCGCTGCCGAGGCGCTGTATGGGATTATCGCGCATGTCGGCCGTTTCGAGACGGTCCTGGGCCTGTGGTCGGCACCGGCCAATCATGCGGTTGTCGTCGGCACCTTCTGGAATCGCAATCACCTCGCCGGGCTGCTGGCTCTGGGCTGGTCGCTGGGGATCGGTTATCTGTTGTTCGGCGTGCGGATCCGGCCGGCGCGGGTTCACGAGCTGCGGTATCTTCTGGTCGTCGTCTTCAGTCTCGTGGTGGCCCTGGCGCTCTTCAACACGCTATCGCGTCTGGGGACCGCGTCGGCGCTCTTCGGGCTCCTGGTTTTCGTTCTGTTGGCGCGTGCCACGCGGGTGGCCCGGGTCAGCGCGCTGGAGCGACTCTGGCTGGCGTCCGCCGGCCTGATTGCCCTGGGGCTGGCGATCGCCTTCGGGCTGGTGCCCCTGCTCTTGCGGTATTCGAATGTGGTTGCCGATACCGGTCGTCTCGTGCTGCTTCTGCCGCTCGCCGACCTTCCCCTGAAGACCTGGCTGGTGGGAGCCGGTGCCGGGGGCTTCGAGGATGTCTTCAAGTTGGTTCAGCCGGCCTCGCTGGTTTCCTCTGCCGAGTATCTCCATAACGATTGGGTCGAGCTGGTGATGGATCTGGGCGTGATCGGGACGGCATTGATTCTGATCACGCTGGTGATCTGGTGGCGGCGAGTCGGTCCGAGTCACTTCAGCCGGTTGCGCGCCGCTGCGGCGGGCGCTGTCGCGGCGGTCGCGCTACATAGCCTGGGTGATTTCAATCTGCAGATTCCGGGAACGGCCCTCGCGTTTTGGGTGACAGTCGGGGTGCTGTGCAATCGCGCGCTGGAGCGCGAAGCCGTCGCCTTCAGCGACGCCAGGGCAGCCAGCCGAACCAGCGCCGTCGAGTCGACTCGACCTGGAAGGTCGCGCGCGGGGTCAGGCTCACGAGGTCGTCGCCGTCGATGAGCCGTTGCGGGTTGTCCAGGCTCAGCAGGATCGCCGCCTCCTCGTCCAGCCATTCGGCCGCCATCGCCCGGCCGGCGGCCAGGGTGTCCGGGCTGCGTCCGGTGGGGCGGTGCGCGTCCGAGGCGATCAGGTGGATCCAGCCGAACTCTACCCAGCGTCGGCTGAGCCGTTGCAGCCGCTCGCCGAAGTCGCCGCTACAGCTTTGTGCGGTGATCTGCGCCTTACAGCCCCAACTGACCCACTCGGCCAGACGCTCGGGGCGCCGTGCCAGCGTCAGGTTCCGCTCGGGATGGGCGATGACGGGTGTCACGCCGCGGTAGAGCAGTTGTTCAAGGATGGTGTCGACGCCCACCGGGATGGATGCCTTGGGCAGCTCGACCAAAGCGGCTTTGCCGCGGTCGTTGTAGGTCAGCGCGCTGCCGTCGAGCACCTGGCTCGGCAGCTCGGGAACCAGATGCAGCTCGCTTCCCGGATACAGGCGTAGGGCGATGCCGGCATCGGTCAGGCGTCGTTGCAGATCGACCACCGTTTGCCGCACGCCGTCTGCGCGATTGACGTAGACGCCGTTAAGGTGGTGGGGTGTGCAGACGATCGTATGTGTCCCGCAGCCAACCGCCGCGCGCGCCATCTCCAGGGCCGTTTCGAAGGTGTGGGCACCATCGTCGATCCCGGGAAGGACGTGGCAATGCGAATCGATCATGGTGATTCCTGTGGTCTGACGCTCGGGCATTCCCGATTCCGCCGACGGTGGTGCGGGGCCTGGAGCCGGTACCCGCCCGCCCGTCTGGAGTATTGACACCATCATGCGTCGAGGGTTTTGCGCGAGACCGGAACGGGTTCTCATTCCGACAGCTTTAGTCGGCACTATAGTGAGGCGAGCCGTTACGCTTAATAAGCGACCACGCCCACGAGGGGCCAGCCCGAGAGCGCCACGCCGCTCCACGAGATCCCAGGCCCGACCAGCGTCGACATGGGGGCGGTATGCGAATGCCGACCGGTCTCGGAGCGTCCCGCTCCCAAATTCCGGTTTAGTGCTATGGAGATACCGGCGTCGGGTGGCATGGATCTGTTGCTCGTGTCCCCGGCTCATCGTAGCAGTTTAGGCCATACTTTTGTGGTAGCCTGGACCAACTAGTGCCTGAACAGAAACCACGTTTTCTATTTCCAAACAGTGGGTTATAATATGCCCCCATGATCGAAGATCATGCCGATTTTCGATCGAGAGGGGCAGAGAAAGCGCTAACCTATTGATTTCCTGATGACTCGAAGGCGATTTTGGCGGATTCTCGCCGGGGCACGCCATGAGTCTTCATGAACTTCGTGATTCGAACCACTATGCGCAACGTGATCGATCCGCATTTGAAACTCGGCGAGGAGGATATCGCCGCCATCGTGCTGGATCCGCGCTCGCGCGACGACATCCCGCAATTGCTGCGCGGACTGCAGCACATCTATACGACAACTGAACGGCGCGAGCGGGTGTTCGCGATCCTCGCCGAGCTGCGC
>JBGSKP010000345.1:0-1903 GCA_041741175.1 Thiocapsa sp.
GTTCGCGAGCCCGCGCCCACAGCCGACGACCTGACCAACGGCGCCGGCATCGCGTAGGGCCCGCGCCAGGGAGCCGCCGATCAGTCCAACCCCGATGATGGCCAGTCGCTCGATCATGGCGCGAGGATGTCCTCGAGCGCCGCGATGCAGCGGTCGTTCTCCGCCTCAAGACCGATGCTGATACGCAGGTGATTGGGCAGACCGTAGTTGCCGACCGGCCGCACGATCACCCCGCGCCGCAACAGGTCCTGGTTGACCGGGCCGGCCGGGCGGCCGACATCGACCGTGATGAAGTTGCCGACCGACGGGATGTACGCGAGCCCCATCCGCTTGAAGGCATCAAGATACTGCCGCATCCCCGCACGGTTGAGCTCCACCGACGCACGCACATGCTCGCGATCGCCGATCGCCGCCGCGGCGGCGGCCTGAGCGAAGGCATTGACGTTGAAGGGCTGACGCACCCGATTGAGCAGGTCCGCAACCTGCGGATCACTGAGTCCGTAACCGACCCGCAGCGCGGCCAGCCCGTGGGCCTTGGCGAAGGTCCTGGTCACAATCAGGTTCGGAAAGCGCTCGAGCCAGTGGGTCGCATCCGGGAAGTCGGGCTCGCCGACATACTCGGTGTAAGCCTCGTCGATCACCACCATGCAGGTCCGCGGCATGGCCCCGATAAACGACTTCAACGGCGCGGCGGCCAGCCAGGTCCCGGTCGGATTGTTCGGATTGGCGATCCAGACCACGCGGGTCTTGTCCGTCACGAGACTGGCCATCGCGTCGAGATCGTTTCCGTAGTCGCGGGCCTTGGCGACGCGCGCGGTCGCCCCGACCGCCTGAGTCGCGATGGGATAGACCGCAAAGGCATGCTCGGAGAACACGGATTCCACGCCCGGATACAGGAAGGTTCGGGCGATCAGGTCGAGCACGTCGTTCGATCCGTTTCCGATGGTCACGGCGCTCTGCGAGACGCCGTGGAACTCGGCAAGCACGCGTCGCAGCTCGAAACCGCCGCCATCGGGATAACGACCGATCTCGCCCATCAGCCCGGCGATCGCCTCGCGCGCCCGTGGGCCAGGGCCCAATGGATTCTCGTTCGAGGCCAGCTTCACCGAGTCGCGGATACCGAGCTCGCGCTCCAGCTCCGAAACCGGCTTGCCGGGGACGTAAGGGGTGAGTCCGGCGATTCCGGGGGCGGTCAGGGGCAGGAAGGGATTGGCTTGGGCAGTCATGGGTGGCAGTTCTGGTTCAGGTGTTGGTCTTTTTGATCGAGCAGCTCGTCATCGAAGGGCGCCGCAATTCCAATCGGCTTGCCGCACCGCGTGATGAGCAGATACTCACCGCGGTCGAGGGTCTGTCCGAGCAGACCAGGATTGGTTTCGAGCGCCTTGATACCTGCCGTTTGCATCTGCGATGTACTCCGTCCAGCCGCTCAAAGCACAGCCTGCGGATAGGACCCAAGCACCTTGAACAGCAGAGACGACTGTCTCAGGTTCTCCAATGCAAGCGCGACCTTCGGGTCGTCTCTGTGGCCCATGATGTCGATGAAGAAGACATAGTCCCAGATGCCGCGGCGCGAGGGGCGCGACTCGATGCGGGTCATGCTGATGCCGTGAGCGGCCAAGGGGGTCAGCAGATTGTGGAGGCCGCCGGCTTGGTTGCGGCAGGACAGCAGGAGGCTGGTCTTGTCCTGGCCCTGACCGCTGGGTCGGGCGTCCTGCTGGCCGATCACGAGAAAGCGGGTCGTGTTGCCGGGCTCGTCCTCGATGCGTTCGGCGAGCACCGTGAGTCCGTAGATCTCGGCGGCTTGGAGACCCGCGACAGCCGCGGCATCCTCTTCGGTTGCGGCGGTGCGTGCGGCTTCGGCGTTGCTGCCGACGGCGACGCGCTCCGCGTTCGGGAGATGGCG
>JBGSKP010000346.1:0-3818 GCA_041741175.1 Thiocapsa sp.
CCGGGCGTCGCGCTGGCGCTGGTGCAGACCCAGCGCGGTGCCGATGCGGGCAGCCAGGGACGTCAGGAGCCGCCGTTGCCAGAGCGGGACGGCCCCGCAGTCGCCTGGGTCGACGATCATGACGCCGAGCTCCTGGCCTTGATTGGTCACCGGAAAGGAAATGGATTGGTACAGATCGTCCAACGCGATCCCGCGCGATGCCGGGGTCCGGGCCGAAGTCTGGGTACGACCAAAGTTAGGTTCTGGAGAATCATCGTTCGAATCCTCCAGACCGCCAGCGCTTGACCCTGCACCGCACAGGCTCGGATCGTCGCGGGTGCTGATGCGATACAGGTCCTCGCCTGAGTCGGGATGATGCCACAGCGCCAGGCTAATGCCCTGGAGTCCCAACTTGTCCTGAATCTCCGCGAGCACGCATCCGAAGACGGGTCGTGAGACCGGCGACTCGTGGAGCCGCCTACCGACCCGATACAGGAGTTCCAGCGACTGGTTGGTCTGCTCCAGGTCTCGCGTCTTGTCGGCGACGCGCTCTTCAAGATTGGCGTAGAGCCTGGCCAGATCCTCTGCCATGAGATTGATGGCCTCGCCCAGACGTCCCAGCTCATCGGCGCCGGTAAAGGGCGTCCGTCGGCTGAAATCGCCCCGACGCGAAGAATCCGCGCAGCTCAGCAGCTCGCCAAGCGGCACAATTACGCGGCGCCGAACCAGGATCATGGTGATGAGCACCGCCACCAGGGTCAACGCCAGGGCGACCCTCTGCACCAGGCGCAGCATCGCGATTCGCCCTTCGGCCACCGCTTCGAGCTGACCGACGAGGTCGTCGATCTGCTCAACGAAGCGGTCGACCTGCCGGTGATACGACAGGGCGGCCGTCCCCTCGGCAGGGCGCGCGCCGGCCGGCTCTCGAAGCTGCCCGATGTTTAGAAGCAGGGCAGGGTGCATCTGCTCGGCCCAGGTCCATCGGATACCTTCATAGGCGGCGCGGACCCGATCCCTGGCGGCGAGCGGAATCGCATGCGTGAGCCGGGGACTGGTAAGGCGTTGCTCGAACTCGGCAACCAGAGCCGAGACATGATCGGCGCGGTGTTGGGCGGGGACGCTGGACTCCGCCAACACCATACCGATGCGATAGGACTGCATGCGCAGTGAGCCCGACTGATTAACCGCGGAGGCGAGGCCCTCGGTGGTTTGCGCGACAATCCCGGTGATGAGCATACTGAGGAGGCCCAAGAGCAGGATCACGCTCATCAGCAGACCGATACTGATCAAAAGCGATCGGTGAAGCAGGGATGGCAACACAGATCGCATCGTGACCGCCTGCAGGGGCATGCCTGTTCTCGCTCAGCCGATTGGCCGTCATAAAGGAGGTACCAACAAAGCGCGAAAGCCGCCGATCAAGACTGCGCGCAGCTGCAAGCAAAACCGCTTAATAACAATATTTTCAGCTCATTCCGAGTGTACTGCGACTACCACCAAAGAGGTAGGTCGACCGCGTCGCGCCGGGGAACCAGCCTCTTGTTGGGAGCGTGCAGGCGGATACACTCCGGACGATGAATGACGTCGACCGGTCTTTAAGCTTTCTCCCGCACCTGCGATCGATCGAGGCATTCGCGGCGCTCGACGAGGAGCCTGCGCGCTATCTTGCCGGCGGCAGCCAGATCCGCACGGCCGCGCGAGGCCAGATCATCTGCGAAAAAGGCAGTCTCTCGGCTGGTCTTCAATGTCTCCTGGCGGGCCGCATCAAGTTGTCGGTTATCTCTGCGTTGGGCACGGAACGTGTTATCGATATCCTGCTGCCCGGACGGGTGTTCGGGCTCGCGGCGGTTCTCCTCGATGAGCCCTGTCCGGTGTTTGCCGAGTCGATCAGCGACTGCCGTCTCCTCGTCATCGGTCGCGAACGCATCCAGACGGCCATTGCCGAATGGCCGCAGGTGGGGGCGATGCTGTTGAAGCTGAACGCCGCCGACGTGCATCGACTCCTCCGAGATCTTGAAGCCTGCTGTCTTATGTCGGCACGGCAGCGCCTCACGGACTTCCTGATCAAGCAGGGTCGCTGTCACAGCTCCGACGACGCGGATGGCGTGACGGTGGTTCTGCCGGCATCCAAGGCGTTGATCGCATCCAGTCTCAACATCAGCCCCGAGACCTTCTCGCGCGCGCTTCATGAGCTGGCCAGTCGCGGGCTGGCCCAGATCGAGCGACGGACTATCTGGATCCCATCACTGGATCGCTTATCGCAATTCCTTCACGACGAGTCCGGTGCGACCCAGGTGACGCCATCGCAGGCCGCCGGCTAAATCTCCACGATCTCCTCGCGATTTTGCTTTAAAGTCATCGTGCTGTTCTCCTGTTATCGGAACAGAACAGCAATCCCCGTTCGGTCAGCGCGTGTGTCATGCGTAGTCAGGGCTTCCAGCCCGGATTTTGTCAGGCCAGGATGGCCTGACGACGCACGTCGCCCGCCGAACTGGCCGGAGTTACGAGCAGGGCCCCGAGCGGCGATGCGCAACGGCTGGCGGCCCGTTCGCCCTCACACACCAGGTCGAGCAAAGTCGCTTGTTTTTGCCATCCTCATCATGAGGCGTTATGTGATTCCAGAATCCGCTATCACCGACATCGCGCGCATCATCCAGCTTTCGGTTGCCCCGGTGTTTCTGCTCTCGGGTATCGGTGCCATGCTCGCGGTCATGGCCAACCGTCTATCGCGTATCGTTGATCGCGCCCGACGGGTCGAGACGGACGTCGCGGCGGATTCGATCGATGCGCCGAGAAACGCGGGCGAGCTGGCCCTGCTCTCACGCAGGGCGAAGCTCATCAGTCTGTCGATCGGCCTCTTTACGATGACGGCCCTGTTTGTGTCCTCGGTGATCGCGATTCTCTTCCTCGGGGCCTTTTTCACCTTCGATGCGTCGGTGCTGGTCGCGCTCCTCTTCATCGCAGCCATGCTCGCTTTCATCGCCGCGCTGCTCTTTTTCCTGCGCGAAGTGCTCTTAGCCACAGCTGGACTGCGATTCGGCCGTCGATAGGTCGACCAGGCATCGTCTTAGCCAATCTGGACGACAGTCTCTGAAGAGGATTCGGCGTCCGGAGCAGCGTTGAATTCTCGGCTGATCTCCGGGAAAGGCACGAGCACCATGTCGGGGTTACTGAAATTGCCCCTGCAACCCCCTACAAGCAGGCGCAGTCGGAAATAATCGACGTCCCTCGCGAGGTGCTCAGGATCGAAGCAATTCCCGGGCGCGCGCCACCACCGCGTTCTGCGGCGTCCCCGGCCCGTTCAGATCATAGAGGCTGACGGCGAGATACCTGGCTTGCCAGGGCGGCTCGAGATGGCGCGCATTCTCGATCATCGCTTCGATGAGCTTGTAGTCGTGATAGCCGAGGTTGCGGTCCACGGTGTAATGCCGGGCCAGATCTCGGAAGGCGGCCTGATCCCCGGTGCCTTGGAAGTAGGCGAGCGCCTTGCGTGCGGCGGCGTCTCGGTCGACACCGATGGCGTCAAAGATCTCGTCGAGCTGCCGGTCCGGCTCGGCCGCGGAGTCCTCGGGCTCCAACCCGTCGATCCTCAAGGGACGCACGCCGCTGCCCAGCCGATCGCGGAACAGAGGCATGAAGGCGGCCGCCTGCAGCATCAGCATCCGGCGCGTCCGGTCGTCCCCACTGCGGCGGTAGCCTTGATGCAAGGCTTCGGCGGTCGTGTTGGCGTGGATCGCGATGATGCCCGGTTGCCGCTGGAGCAGCTCGCCGGCAGCGAGGATGATCGCCGTCCAGAGCGTCTGCGGGTCGACGCCCCGTCGAACCGCCGCGGCGGTCGCCCG
>JBGSKP010000347.1:0-2444 GCA_041741175.1 Thiocapsa sp.
CCAGGACACCGAGACCCCGGCCATTCTGCACGCCCTCGACGGAGGCTTCATCCGCCCGGCACCGGGCGGCGACTTGCTGCGCACACCGGCGATCCTGCCGACCGGGCGCAACCTGCATGGCTTCGACCCCTTCCGTCTGCCGAGCGCCTACGCGGTCAAGGACGGCGCGCGTCAGGCTCAGCGTCTGCTCGAGCGTCACATGTCCGAGGAGGGCAACGGCTTCCCCGAGACCATCGCACTCGTACTCTGGGGGACCGACAACCTCAAGACCGAAGGCGGACCCATCGGGCAGGCCCTCTCGCTGATCGGCGCGCTCCCGCGTTTCGACAACTATGGCCGTCTGGCCGGCGCGACCCTGATCCCGCTCGAAGAGCTGGCTCGTCCGCGTGTCGACGTGGTCATGACGCTCTCGGGCATCTTCCGCGATCTGCTGCCCCTGCAGACCCGCCTGCTGGCCGAAGCCGCCTTCCTGGCCGCCCAGGCCGACGAGCCGCTTGAGCAGAACTTCGTGCGCAAGCATGCACTGGCCTATCAAGAGGCGCAGGGCTGCGATCTGGAGACCGCCTCGCTACGCGTCTTCAGCAACGCCGACGGGGCCTACGGCGCCAACGTCAACTACCTGGTCGACAGCAGCAACTGGGACGGCGAGGACGAGCTGGCCGAGACCTATACGCGTCGCAAGTGCTTTGCCTACGGGCGTTCCGGTCAGCCGGTGCGTCAGGCCGAGCTGCTCAAGAGCGTGCTCTCCACCGTACAGCTGGCCTATCAGAACCTC
This sequence comes from Thiocapsa sp., assembly GCA_041741175.1. GTDB lineage: Bacteria > Pseudomonadota > Gammaproteobacteria > Chromatiales > Chromatiaceae > Thiocapsa. Next base: position 776 of record JBGSKP010000347.1, read on the forward strand.
GACTCGGTCGAGCTGGGCGTCACCACGGTCGACCACTATTTCGACACACTCGGCGGGATCACCCGCGCGGTCGGGCGTTACAAGGGCGATGACGTCCCCGTCTATATCGGCGATCAGACCCGCGGCGACGGCGTGGTCCGTACCCTGGCCGAGCAGGTTGCGCTCGAGACGCGCACCCGCATGCTCAATCCCAAGTGGTACGAGGGCATGCTCAAGCACGGCTACGAGGGTGTCCGCCAGATCGAGGTCCATGTGACCAACACCATGGGTTGGTCGGCGACCACCGGTCAGGTCGCACCCTGGGTCTATCAGCAGCTCACCGAGACCTATGTCCTCGACGAGGAGATGCGCAATCGTCTCGCGCAGCTCAACCCGACCGCATCCGCCAAGGTCGCGAACCGGCTGATCGAGGCCCATGAGCGCAATTATTGGTCGCCCGATGCGGCGACGCTGGAGGCCCTGCGTCAGGCCGGCGAAGAGCTCGAAGACCGGCTTGAAGGTATTGTCGAGGAGGCCGCCGCGTGACGATCCAAGAGATCCCGGCCGGCATGCTCGGCGACTTTCCCAGGCACCTGGACGGCGAAGGCAGCGTTCAGGTCCAGCTCGATCCGGATATCCGCATCGATACGGCCAAGGTCTTTGCCGTCTACGGCAAGGGCGGCATCGGTAAGAGCACGACCTCGTCTAACCTGTCGGTTGCCTTTTCGAAGCTCGGCAAGCGTGTCCTGCAGATCGGCTGCGATCCCAAGCACGACTCGACCTTTACGCTCACCAAGTGTTTGGTGCCCACGGTCATCGACATCCTCGAATCGGTGGACTTCCATGCCGAGGAGCTGCGCCCGAGCGATTACGTCTACGAGGGCTACAACGGTGTGATGTGCGTGGAGGCGGGCGGTCCGCCGGCCGGCACCGGCTGCGGCGGCTATGTGGTCGGTCAGACCGTGAAGCTGCTCAAGCAGCATCACCTGCTCGAAGACACCGACGTGGTCGTGTTCGACGTGCTCGGCGACGTGGTCTGCGGCGGGTTTGCCGCGCCGCTGCAGCATGCCGAGCGTGCGCTGATCGTCACGGCCAACGACTTCGACTCGATCTTCGCGATGAACCGCATCGCGGCGGCGATCCAGGCCAAGGCCAAGCACTACGGCGTGCGTATCGGCGGCGTCATCGCCAACCGCAGCGTGAACACCGACGAGATCGATCGTTTCAACGACGCGGTGGGTCTGAAGCGGCTTGCGCATCTGCCGGACCTCGATGTGATTCGGCGTAGTCGGCTGAAGAAGTCGACCCTGTTCGAGATGGACGACGCAGACGGACTGGAGCATGCCAAGTCCGAGTATCTTCGTCTGGCGCAGATGCTGTGGGACGGGGTCGAGCCATTGGACGCGCAGCCCATGCGCGACCGCGATATCTTTGATTTTCTGGGGTTCGATTGATGGCCAACGGCTCGTATCAAGAGCGCCGCGAAGAGATCGAAACCTACTTCGATCGCACCGCCGCCGACGCCTGGCGCAAGCTGACATCCGACGTGAAGGTGAGCCGCATCCGGGCCACCGTGCGCGCGGGTCGCGACGACATGCGGGCGACCCTCTTGGATTGGCTGCCCGCCGATTTGACGGGCAAGCGTCTGCTCGACGCCGGTTGCGGGACGGGTGCCTTGGCCTTCGAGGCG